>MVQQ01000194.1 GCA_002067555.1 Syntrophorhabdus sp. PtaB.Bin184 | reverse complement strand
GAGGAAGCCGTTGTTGAGGATGACGACCTTGACGGGCAGGTTGTACTGGACGGCCGTCGCCAGTTCCTGTATGTTCATCTGGATACTGCCGTCTCCGGCGATATCGACGACGAGGGATTTCGGAAAGGCCACCTGGGCGCCTATGGCCGCGGGGAACCCGTAGCCCATCGTGCCGAGGCCACCCGATGTGAGGCATGTGCGGGGCTTGAGGAACCTGAAGAACTGGGCTGCCCACATCTGGTTCTGCCCCACCTCGGTGGTGATGATGGCCTTGCCCTTCGTCAGTTCGAAGACCCTTTCGATAACGTACTGGGGCTTCAACGTGTTGTTCTTTTGATAGGTGAGGGGGTAATCCTTTTTCCACTTCCCTATCTTGTCAATCCAGTCGGAGATGTTCCTGTGATACTGCCGGTAGACCTCTCTTTCCTCTTCGACTATCTTCAGCATCTGCGTGAGGACGTTGCGCGTGTCGCCCACTATGGGTATGTCGACCTTTATGTTCTTGCTTATCGATGTTGGATCGATGTCGATGTGTATGATCCTGGCATGAGGCGCGAATTCATCCGTCTTGCCCGTGGCCCTGTCGTCGAACCGTGCTCCCATGGCGATGATAAGGTCCGATTCGGTGATGGCCATGTTTGCCGCGTAGGTCCCGTGCATGCCGAGCATGCCGAGAAAGAGCGGATGGTTCCCCGGGATGCCGCCGAGGCCCATGAGGGTGTTCGTGACCGGTATGGACAGCGCTTCGGCGAACCGGGTCAGTTCCTGAGAGGCATTGGACAGGATGACGCCTCCGCCGGTATAGAGGACGGGTCTTTTCGAGTGGAGGATAAGGCGCATCGCCTTCTTTATCTGTCCCGTGTGGCCCACGTAGGTGGGCTGATAGCTGCGGATGACCGCCTTCTCGGGATACTTGAAATCGCCGACCGCCGAGGACACATCCTTGGGAATGTCGACGAGAACGGGTCCCGGTCTTCCCGACGCCGCGATATGGAAGGCCTCCTTGATGATACGGGCGAGGTCTTTCACGTCCCTGACGAGGTAGCTGTGCTTCGTGCAGGGCCGGGTGATACCCACGATGTCGGCCTCCTGAAAGGCGTCGTTGCCGATGAGCATCGTGTTGACCTGGCAGGAGAAGACGACGAGGGGGATCGAATCCATGTATGCCGTGGCTATACCCGTCACCGTGTTCGTGGCGCCGGGCCCGCTCGTCACGAGGGCGACACCCACCCTGCCCGATGCCCGCGCGTACCCGTCGGCTGCGTGGACGGCGGCCTGCTCATGGCGGACGACGACCTGATTGATCTGGCTTATGTCTGTCAGGGCATCTGTGATGTTGAGCGTAGCCCCTCCCGGATAGCAGAATATCGTGTCGATCCCTTCCGCCTTCAGGGATTCGACGAAGATCTGTGCGCCCGTTCTCTTCAATGTTTCTCCTTTCGCTGCAGCGAGTTGGCGAGACTCTCCATGAGATCCTTGTAATAGAGCTTCTTCTTCTTCAAAACCTTCATTTCCCTCTCCTCCGCCTCGGTAAGATAGGATTTTTTCAGGAGCATCTGGATACGCCGGTCCATGGTTGCATGCCACCCCTTGTATTGCCTGTATATTTCCTCATTACTTTCGACGGTGTCCATAGGGATAGTGAACGATATGGTATAAAAAATACCTGAAAATGTCAAATATCACCCGGACATATCGGCCTGCTTCCAGACAGGGGACCGCAGGTGTCGGTCCCCCGGGGAGCGGGGGTGCCGGACAGGGTCACGGCGCGGTCATTCCGTCGATGTGCGCCTACTTGCTGGCGGCCTCGACATCTTCCACGAACTTCCTCAGCCTTTCCGCCCAGAACTTGAATGCCTCATCCGCCGAGCCCCATTTGCTGAACCTGTCTGTAAAGCCAGCGGTCCTGTCGTCCACCGCGACGGCAACGACATCATTTGTTGTAGTATCGAGGACCATGACCTCCATGCTCGTCGCGCCCGATCCGGACCATGAGCCACTAGCCCCCTTCTTCACCAGGCTTATCGCGAGACCGACGGGGATGACCGACGTGATCGCGCTGACACCGGGCTTGTTCTGCTTGAGCCCGGTTATGGCAAAACGTATCCGCACGACATCGGGGCCAGGTTCCGACACGAAGATGGATTTGTCCTTAGCGGCCTCCACCACCGCCTTGTTGAGGCCGTCGGCCAGATCCTTCATATCCTGGGGATCGATCCCTTTGTACGCGGACTCGTCACTGAAAAAGAAGACAGCACTGTCGAGCATGATCTTCTTGTATTTGCCGAAATCCACCCCCGGTTTCAGCCAGCGTTCCTTCACTCCCCCCTCGGGGCCGGGCTGCAGGTTCTGATAATAGCCTTCGAGGAAGCCGGAATACTTTTTGTCCGCTCCCGGTGCCGCGGACACCGTGAGGGCAAATCCCAGTACCAGTACAAATGCGATGGCTGCTGCTCTTTTCATGTTTTTCTCCTTAGATTATCGTAAATGCCAGCCGGGCTGCCTCGCATGAGCCGGACGCTCTTCCCTTCGTGCCTCGCGATACCCGATACCCTGCGACCGGCGGGGCCGCCCTCCCGTTGTGTCTGAACCGAGATACTCCCATTGTACATGAAGCATAAGCTGTTTTCCAGCCCTGCCTGTTATATATTGGTGCTGGCCGGTGTCGAACGGGAGGGAAAGGACGGGAACACCCCGAAATGATTGCCTCTATCGCAAATGAGGATCCTTGGAGGCAAAGAAATATTGAAAAATGTCCCGTATTGGCATATAAAACTTCCTGTATTTTGACGTGGTTGTAGCGTTTCGAAGCGAAAGATAATGAAAATACGACTTACAGCGCTTATCGTTCTCGCGGGCATCCTCTTTTTTTTCAATCTCGGGACCACCTCCCTGTGGGACCCCGATGAACCGCGGCAGGCCATCATGGCACGGGAGATGATGGACAGGGGGGACTATATCAGACCCTATCTCAACGGTATCCCGTACCTGGAGAAGCCGCCATTCTATTCGTGGATGATCATCGCCGCGGCAAAGGTATCGGGATCGGTCGATGAATTCGCCTCCCGGGCGCCCTCCGCACTGGCCGCGCTCCTTACCGTTGTGATGACCTTTCTCCTGGGGTGCAGACTTGGCGACGAACGGGCGGGTTTCTTCTCGGGGCTTGTCCTCGCGACCAATTACCAGTTCCTCTCGAATGCCAGGGAATCTGTGATGGATATGAGTTTCGCCTTTTTCATCGGTCTTGCCATTTACCTGGCCTTTGTCTCGCTGGAGAAGGGCAAACGTCTTAGTTTTGCCCTTTCCTTCATCCCCGGCGCCTTTGCCATCCTCACGAAGGGACCGGCGGGGCTTGTCATACCCGCCGGGGTCATGTTCGTCTATCTCGTTTTCAGGAAGAGTCTCCGCCGGTACATACTTCCCCTCGCGCTTGGCTGTGTTCTCGCCGCCGCCATCGCCTCCGTGTGGTTCCTTGCCGCCGGCGAGAGCTACATCAGGGAGTTCATCCTCCATCAGAATGTGACGCGTTACACGAACGCCTTCGATCACCTGGAGTCACCCTGGTATTACTTTCATAAACTCTTCTTCAATTTCATGCCCTGGAGCCTCTTCCTTCCCTTTGCCCTTTTCGGGGCCTGGAAGCGGCGCTATGTTCTTCCCCTCCTCTGGTTCGTGCTCATCTTCCTCTTCTTCGAGCTGTCCCAGAGCAAAAGGGCGATCTATCTTCTCTCCGCCTATCCGGCACTTGCACTTCTCACCGGGCTCTACATCAGGGACGCCTGGGACGGCCTCGTGGAGAGGGGCTGGACAAACACCATCCTCAAGCTACTGGCGGTGCTCCTTGCCCTCATACCCGTCGGTGCCGTTGTCGCCATGTACGTGCTGCCCGAGGAGGATGTGGCTGTCTTCAGGGACGGGCCGGTGTCCCTGTATGTCTATCTTGCCGTTCTCTTTCTGGCTGCCTGTGGTTTTCTCGTGATGCTTTTCAAGAGGAACAGGCATTTCGCCCTGGCTTTCTTCCTTTTCTTCCTTGTTTTCTCGGGTTTCTTCTACGGCGCCTATTACATGCCCCTCGTCGACAGGACGTCGAAGTCCCTGACCCTCATCACGGACGCCCTCGGCGACGACGGAAGAATGAAGAGGATATACACCTATGGCTTCAACTCCGCCGGCATCATATTCTACGTGGGGAAACCCGTCAAAGCCCTGAGCGATATTAAGGAGATAAAAGAAGACGAAAGTGATATACTACTCATTGTCGAAGAGAAACCCACAATGCATCTGAGGGAGACTCTGGAGAAGTCCTTCGTGCCTGTAAAAAGGGTGAAGTACGAGAAGGAGCACTATATCTTCTATGTGAGGAAAAATGGATGAGAAGCCCCATGTGTCCGTGCTTGTCCCCGTTCTGAACGAAGAGGAATCGCTTCCGGAACTGAATGAGCGGCTCCGCGACTCCCTGACGGGAATGCACAGGCCTTACGAGATCATCTATATCAATGACGGGAGCACTGACCGGACGGAGGAGATCCTCGAGGCCTTCCATCACGAGGATGGACGCATCAAGGTCATAGAGTTCAACAGGAATTACGGGCAGCACATGGCCCTTTTCGCGGGTTTCGATTTCGCCCGGGGCGAGATCGTGGTGACCATCGACGCCGACCTGCAGAACCCACCCGAGGAGATCCCGAGGCTCGTGGCCAAGGCGGAAGAAGGCTACGAAGTCGTCGCCACATACAGGAAGCAGAGAAAGGATTCATTGTTCCGCAAGCTTCCCTCCTACATAGTCAACAGGATCACAGCAAAGCTTGTTGGTGTCCGCCTCAGGGACTACGGGTGCATGCTGAGGGCCTACCGGCGCAACATCGTCGACTACATGAACATGTGTCCCGAATCGTCCAGCTTCATCCCGGCGCTTGCCAACACCTTTGCCAAGAAGATAACGGAGATCGAGGTCGGTCACGAGGAAAGGAAGAAAGGGACCTCCAAGTACAGCCCCTTCAAGCTCTTCAGGCTCAATTTCGACCTCATGACGAATTTTTCGCTCCTGCCCATACAGTTCATCAGCATGCTCGGTGTGGCCATCGCCTTTCTCGGCCTTGCCTTCGCCATCTTCCTCATGGCGCGGCGGCTCCTCATAGGCCCTGAGGGGGAGGGGACCTTCACCCTTTTCGGCGTGCTTTTCTTCTTTATAGGCATACAGATCTTCGCCCTGGGGGTCATCGGCGAGTACGTCGGCCGGATCTACCAGGAAGTGAGACGGCGC
>MVQQ01000193.1 GCA_002067555.1 Syntrophorhabdus sp. PtaB.Bin184 | reverse complement strand
GGTGTCCCGCCCCGGAATGTCGTGGATTATCTCTCACTCTGCGGCGACACCTCCGACAATATCCCGGGAGTGCCGGGCATCGGCGAGAAAACGGCACGCGAGCTCGTCTCCTCGCTGGGGTCAGTCGAAGACATCTATGCCCGCGTCGACGAGATAAAGAGGAAAGCGGTCAGGGAAAAGCTCATCGCGGGACGGGAAAAGGCGGAAATGAGCAAGAAGCTGGCCACGCTCAGGTACGACGTCCCCATCGAGGCCGGTGTCGAAGGCCTGGCCGCAAAACCGCCTGACCTCGAGACCCTCCGCAGGTTGTACAGGGAGCTGGAATTCACCGCCCTTTACCGCGAGGTCCGCGTGCAAGGGAAGGAGAAGAAGGATGTGAAGGAGAAGGCGCTTGCCGACCTGGCGATGGACCGCGTGTCAATAGCCGGCTCCTTCCAGGGAAAGAATGCCGGCGACCTGGAGCTTCTGGCCTTTGCCGCTTTCGACGGCGAAGGGGTCTTCCTCTCCGACGACGTTGCCGACCTGGCGGTGGTCCTTCGCAGCGCTAAGGAGGTGATAGGGCACGATCTGAAGGCATTCTTCGTGGTAGCGGGCGATCTCCTTCAGGAGAAAAAGGTCTTCGACACCATGCTCGCCGCCTATCTCGCGAACCCTCTGCGCAAGGATCTCGCGCCGGGACCGATAGTGGAAGAATACCTCGATGCCGACATATCAGCAGCGGATGCGGCATCATCCCTTCGCGGCCTCGCCGTCTGTCTTCCCGACCTTGCCGACGCCCTCCGGGCACGGTTGCATGAGCTTGAGCTGTCGGACCTTTTCTTCGGCACGGAATTGCCCCTCGTCGCGGTGCTCGCCGGCATGGAAAAGGCCGGCGTCAGGATCGACAGGCGCAAGCTCGGTGAACTGTCGCGCGATCTCGACCACCGTCTCACGGAGATCGTGAAGGACATCTATGCTCATTCCGGCGGGCCCTTTAACATAAACTCCCCGCAGCAGCTCAGCCGGGTGCTCTTCGAGGTCCTGGGACTCACCCCCGTCAAGAAGACCAAGACAGGCTTCTCAACGGACACGTCGGTCCTGGAGGCGCTCTCCGGGACCCATCCCCTGCCCGGCAGGATCCTCGAGTACCGCACGCTCGCGAAACTGAAGAACACCTATGTCGACGTCCTGCCCACGCTTATTAACCCCCGCACGGGAAGGATACACACCACCTTCAACCAGATGGTCGCCGCCACGGGACGGCTTTCGAGCAGCGACCCCAATCTCCAGAACATTCCTGCGCGGGGGCAGGAAGGGCCGAAGATCCGAGAATCCTTCGTGCCCGCGGACGGATGCCTGCTTCTGTCCTCGGACTACTCGCAGATCGAGCTTCGCGTGCTGGCTCACCTGTCAGGGGACGAGGACCTCATCGCCACATTCCACCGTGATGAGGACATACATTCCACGGTCGCCCGGGACGTCTTCGGCGTGACCACCGACTCCGTGACACAGGACATGCGACGCGCCGCCAAGGTCATCAACTTCGGCATCATTTACGGCATGAGCGCCTTCGGTCTCGCGAGGGAGCTCGGCGTGGGACAGAGGGAGGCCCAGGAGTACATAGACAACTACTTTGAGAGGCACAGGGCCGTCAGGGAGTTCATGGACGGTATCATCGAAGAGGCCCGGACGAAAGGGTTCGTACGGACACTGCTCGGGAGGATGCGGTTCATACCGGAACTGGGGAACTCCGACCCCGCCGTCCGCCAGCTCGGCGAGCGTGTCGCGATGAACACTCCCATTCAGGGCACCGCCGCGGACATCATAAAGATGGCCATGATCAACATCCACAGGGCAATAAGACTCAAGAGCCTCTCTTCGCGGCTTATCCTCCAGATACACGACGAACTGCTCTTCGAGGTCGCCCCCGGCGAGACCGATCCGGTGAAACAGCTCGTCAGGGAGGAAATGGAAAAGGTGATCGAGCTTAAGGTCCCTCTCACCGTTTCCATCGGAATCGGGCATAGTTGGGCCGAGGCCCACTGACAGCTGGTTCCGAGGAGACACTCAGCAGCTCCGCGCAAGCGATAAAGACAAAGACAGAAAAGTAGACCCAGAAAAGGAAAGCGATAAACACGCCGTAGGTACCGAAAAACGCCGTGAACCGCCCTATGTAGAGAACGAAGTACTGGAAGAAATACTTGCCCAGATGCCACATCGCGGCCCCCAGAACGGATGCGAAGAGGAGTTTCCTCCTGTCCCTGACGGGCGTGAGGACATAGTAGAGAAAGTGAAACATCCCGGCGACAAGAAAAAGGTCGAGGATGGAAAAGAACTGCACCACCGAAGCACGCGTGACGGCCCCTCCGAAGGCCTTCACCACCTTCACCTGCATCATCACGGAAAAGACATAGCTGAAGAAAATGATGGTCTGGATGAAGGCGAAGGCAAGGGTAAGAATGAATTCCTCCTGTTTACCCTTGATGAACCCTTTCTTCGTCTTGCCGAACATGAGCTGGAATGAAGGGCGCAGGACGGCAAAGAGCCGCGATGTGAAAAGGAGGAGGAATAAGAGACCCAGCGGACCCGAAAGTCTCTTGGACAGGGAAATGACGTTTATCTCCCTGAGGACCTTCTTGACGATGACCGCGTTGTAGGGTGCCGGTATGGTCCGCGCGATGTATTTCTCCATCTGAACACCGGTGTGGCCCACATCGATGACATACCCGAGGATGAAAAAGGAGAAGAGTGTGAAGGGTATGAAGGTGAGCAGGATATAGAACGCTATGGAGGACACCATGATGTTGGCATGGTCAGCCTGGTATTTCTTAAAAACCTTCTTGACCGTGACGGCAAGAGATCCCGAGACCGCAAGACCCCTGCTCGTCATCTTCTTGACGGGCCGGTTCATTGAGGCACCCTTGAATCGGGTGATGGGTGATGGGTAACGGGTAGCGGGAAAGGAAGAAGGCAGTCTGTCAATGACCCATAACCCATGACCTGTCACCTGTGACCCGATTCTATCCTATCCTTATCCTCGGATCCGCCACCGCGTAGGAGATGTCCGCGACCAGGTTGCCGACGAGCGTCAGGAAGGCTCCGATCACAAGAATTCCCATGATCGTGGGATAATCGCGTGCCATGACGCTGAAGTAGAAAAGCTGTCCCATGCCGGGGATGGAAAAAATGCTTTCAAAGATAACGCTGCCGCCTATGAGGCCGGGAATGGAAAGCCCGAGGATGGTTATGACGGGCAAGAGGGCGTTGCGCAGGGCGTGCTTTCTTATGACCACGCTCTCGGGAAGCCCCTTGGCGTATGCGGTGGTGATGTATTCCTGTCTCAGGACCTCGAGGAGACTGCTCTTCATGTACCGTGAGATGCCCGCGAGGCTGCCCACCGCGGAAATGCACACGGGCAGCACGAGATGCCGTGTCACGTCGAAGACCTTCTCAAGGATATTCATCTCCCGGAAGTCGTAGGACTTGATACCCGACACGGGAAGAACCTCCAGGTAAACCCCGAAAAAGATCATGGCGAGTAGCGCCACCCAGAAAGTGGGCGCGGCATACCCGGCGAAGACAAAGGAGGTCAGGAACCTGTCCAGGAACGTATCCTTGTAGCGGGCACAGTAGATCCCTATGGGTATGCCGAAAATGAAGATAAGACCCATGGAAATGAGATTGATAAGTATGGTGATGGGCAATCTCTCCTTGATCTTGTCGATGACGGGGCGCCTGTCCGTGGCAAAGGACGTGCCGAAATCGAAGCGCACGATCCTCGTGAGCCATGACCAGTACTGAACGTAGAGCGGCTTGTCGAGACCGTAGAAGGAACGGATGCGCTCCCGCGCCTCCTTGGTGATCTTCGGGTTCATCTCCGCCTCAAGAGCCCCCGGCTCCCCCGGGACGAGATGGATCACGGCGAAGGAAATGAGAGTGATACCGAAGACCATGGGTATCATGAAGAAAAGGCGCTTAACGAGATACCGCAGCATTCGATCCATACCTCATCTGGTTCTCCGGCACGTACCACTTGATGAAATTGTACATGATCCCCGCCGGCGCCGGCTCCACCGCCTTGAAGCGCTTGTGGAGGGCCACCGTGCTGTAAGGGACAAAAAGGAACGTGTAGGGCTGTTCCTCGGCGAGAACCTCCTGGAGACGGTCCAGATACTTCTTTCTCTCGCCGCGGTCGAGGGTGTGACGCGCCCTGACGAGCAGCTCGTCAACCTCCCTGTTCTCGAATCCGATAAAGTTCAACTCCTTGACACCCTGTTTCGAGGAATGCCAGATATCGAACAGATCGGGGTCATTGGGCACTGTCCAGCCAAGGAGGACCGCCTCAAAACTCCTCTTGTCGATGAAATCGTTGACGAGCGTTGCCCATTCGAGAACGCGGATCTTCATCGTGATCCCGATGGCGGAGAGTCTCCGTTGGATCAGTTCCGCGCTCTGTATGCGCACCACGTTCCCCTGGTTGACGAGAATCGTGAACTCAAAGGGCCTTCCATCCTTCCTGAGCGTCCCGTCGGCATCGCGTTCGAATCCGGCTTCCCTAAGAAGCGCAAGGGCCTTCTCGGGGCTGTAATCGTAGCGCTTCACATTGCCGTTGTAAGCCCACATATCGGGCTTGAAAGGCCCTGTCGCCTCTATGCCCTGACCGAGAAGTATCCCGTCGATGATCTCCCGCTTGTCGATCGCGTGGGCCAGAGCCTGGCGGACCCTCTTGTCCTTGAAGAGGCCGTTGCGCAAGTTGTAGCCGAGGTACGTGTAGGCGAAGGCGAGGTACTTGAATCTGTTGAACTCCCGCCTGAAAGCCGGGTAATCGGTCTGCTTCACATACTGAAGAGGTGTGAGCCCCATGAGGTCAATGGAGCTGTTCTTTAGCTCCAGGAACATGGTGGCCGTGTCGGGGATAATCTTCATCATGTACCGTCCGATGTAGGGCCTCCCCTCGAAATAGTCGGGGTTCGCGGTGAGGATGACACGGTCGCCGGGAACCCACTCGGTGAAGATGAAAGGTCCCGTGCCTACGGGTTTTCGCTTAAGGGGCGAGGCGGTAATGTCCTTCCCCTCGAGAAGGTGTTTCGGCAACATCGCAACGGACCAGGATATCAGGGCCGGAGCGAAGGGCCTGTCATACGTGACCCTGAAGGTGTGGTCGTCGAGAACCTCGGCCTTCCTGACGAGCTTGAAATCCCCCGAATAGGCGGTGGGGGTTTTGGGATCGACGGTCACCCGATACGTGTACATCACGTCGTGGGCCGAAAAGGGTTTGCCATCGTGCCACCTGACACCCTTCCGCAACCGGAAGGTTATGGAAAGATTATCCTTCGATACCTCCCAGGACTCCGCGAGGTCGCCAACAATGTTGAGGTCCTTGTCGTACTTCACGAGACCGTTGTAGACGTAGGAGGCAACCTCATGGGAAGCCGAATCGCTGGACAGGATGGGGATGAGGTTCGACGGTTCCGCAATTGAGCCCGTTATTATCATGTCCCCCCAGGCTGGCTTTCCCGGATCGTCGTACCGTGCCGTGTCCTTCTTCCTGCCGCAGGAGGGAAGGAGACAGAGGCACAGAAGGATGAAACATAGAGGGATCAGGGTCTTCTTATTCACCATGAGCGCAATTGAAGCTAATTCTAGCAGAGACCCCCTTCAAAGTAAAGAAAGGCGGAGGTCGAGCAACTGTGGGGTCCAGGGGCGCGGACAACGCAAACCGTTCCGGGAAGAATCCCTCCCCGATGGAAGCTATTCGTCCTGAAAGAATCCGTCCTTGAGCCACAGGTGGTTGAGGTCCCTGCCGTGACGGCCTTCAGTCCGGCGATGTCTGATGGGTGCCGCGGGCCTTCCCCCGACCATGGTCGAGGCTGCCACGTCCTCGGTGACGATGGACCCGGCTGCCACTATCGCCTCGTCTCCTATCGAAACCCCTGGAAGGATTATAGATGCCGTATAGACAACCACGTAATTGCCGATGGTAACCTTTTTGTACGTGCGTAGCGTGTGGTTCGACTCACTGTGAGAATGGGTGAAGACCTGCGCGTACTCCGCAAGGGCGGTGCTGTTGCCGATCGTGACACCTCCCTTTGAATCAAGGTAGACACCACGATTGAAGAAAACATCATCACCTGTCTCGATGCCCTGACCAAAGTTGAAGCGCACGTTCTCCTCGGCAATGAAGTTCTTTCCACACTTTCTGAAGAGCGCCTTCGCTATGATGCGCCGGAAGGGAATGGAAAAACCGGCATTGAGACAAACCGGGCTCTTGTCGAGAGCATCCCAGAGGAAGTGGAGAAAGCGCTGGCTCTCGGTGAAACCAAAATCGTCCACCCGAGGGAGAAAGTCGCTGTAAAGCCTCAACTCCCCCAGATCCTCCACCGGATAACCGGCGAGACCGATCAGCCGCAGGATATCGGCGGTACCCTGTTTGTCGAGCCCCGAAACAATGATCTTCTCCACCTTCTGAAGTTTTTCCGCGTTGTTCATGGATCACCCGGCGCCTGAATTAGTTGAAAACTTTGAGTGAATCCTATATAACATCACGGGGCCTGTCAACGGCAAAGTGATATCCATGCCCCCGCCGAACACCTGACAGACAAAACCTGCCGTAAATGCGCTGTGACAAAAGAACGGGGACACTGTTAACATGTACATAAACGCCATCTCACACTACCTTCCAAGCATGATCGTCGGCAACGGGCACTACACGCGGCTGAACGGGCTTTCCGATGAATGGATATACAGAAGGTCTGGCATCCGGCACAGGACACGGGCCAGGGAGAGCGAGAACACCCACACCATGGCCATCGACGCGATAACACCGCTTATCGGCAAACTCCCCTATCAGATCGCGGATGTCGACCTCATCGTGGGGGCCACATACACGCCGTACGATACGGTGGGTACCCTTGCCCATGCCATACAGGGCCACTTCGGCATACCCCGGGCCTTGGCCGTGACGATCACCTCGGCCTGCTCATCTTTCGTAAACGCCGTCGAGATCGTCGAGGGATACTTTGCGACGGGAAAGGCCGAAAAGGCTCTTGTCATCGCGTCGGAACACAATCTCGCCTACACGAACGATGCCGACGAGGTGTCGGGCCACCTCTGGGGAGACGGCGCCGGCTGTGTCTTCGTCTCCGCCGGCAGATGCTCTCCCGATGACATCGAGATCATCGATGTCCATACCTCCGGCCTCGGCCACATCGGGAAGGGCGTGGCGGGAGTGTACCTCAGACCCTCGAACGGAGGGCTCACCATGCCCCACGGACGGGACATATTCATGCACGCCTGCAAT
>MVQQ01000192.1 GCA_002067555.1 Syntrophorhabdus sp. PtaB.Bin184 | reverse complement strand
CCCCCGACAGAACCCGTACGTCCTGAGCATCAGCGTCTTCCCGGTCCATGGCAACCTCCTGTTGTCTGCACGACTACAAACATGGCAACCCGACTTCGCCGGACGCTTGAGGCTGCAAGAATAGACTCTCCGTAATACCTGCGAAAAGCTTCTATTCGACAGCCAGTGAAACGTCAATAGCCTTTATAAGCAGCGTTACCCGTTTGCCCTGCTTGAGCCCCATCTCCTCGAGCCTTTTGGTGCTGACAGCTGACCTGACATCGGTCCCGGGATCGAGTTCGATCAGCGCCTCGCTCAGCGGCCCCTCGGATGCCGTCAGCTTCACCGTCCCTTTCAAGACATTATGCATGCTGAATTTCATGTGCCCCCCTTATCGTTCATTAGTTTTGCCTAGACGATAGCACAATGACGTTCGATCGCGCAAGACCGTGAAGACCGTCCTGGGTGCCTCCCTGCCGCCCGCCTCTCCATCATTCGGGCCCCTGTTCCGGAAGGGCACGGTTCATCGCAGCAATGTTTCTTTTTTGATGAAGATGGGAAACTCTGTGGAGTATAATTACATCCACTTGTCCTGATCGGGTTTGCGACTATTTTAAAGGGGAGGATCATGGAATCTGCGATAATTGAAGGCTCCAGCCTTACCGTTCCCAACGACCTCGGGTATCTTCCGGCGATCCAGGCCTTCGTATCGGAGGTGATGGAACGCCGCGGCTACAGCAAGCGGGACACGACCATGCTCCTTATCGCCCTCGAAGAGGCCATCGCGAACGTGGTGGAGCACGCGTTCGAACCCGGTGAGAAGGCGAGTTACCAGGTCATCGTCGACCCCATCACCGCAGGGATCAGGATCATCATCAAGGACAAGGGACTGCCCTATTCGCCCCATCTCGTACCCCAGTATGTTCCGCCCTCCGACATCGAGACGGCCGAGCAGCCGGGGCTCGGTTCGCATCTCATCAAGCACGGTGTCGACGAGATACACTTCCAGAACCTGGGCCGCGAGGGAAAGGAACTCCATCTCGTCAAGTACCTTCCTTACAAAAGCATAGAGGAGATACGGACAGAATCCGAGCTGGCCCCTTTCCCGGAACCCGTCAAGACGGTGGAGCCGCCGGAGAAGAAGGACTTTTCCATCCGGCGCATACGCCCCTCCGAGGTCTACGATGTGTCCAAGCTCTTCTATCGGGCCTACGGCTATTCCTACGGCATCGACACCATTTACTATCCGGAGAAGCTGGCTGAGCGGCACGAGGACGGCACCATCATCTCCGTGGTGACCGTGACCCCCGGGGATGAGCGTGTTGTCGGGCACGCGGCCCTCGTCAGGGACGATGCGTCGAGCAAGACCGCCGAGGCGGCAATGGCCGTCGTAGAGCCGGGTTTCAGGGGCCAGGGATGCCAGAGCGTCATGATAACGAAGCTCGTCGAGGAGGCACGCGCCGTGGGTCTCGCCGGCATATACAGCAAGGCGGTCACGAACCACATATACGCCCAGAAGGCCGGGCAGAAGGCGGGCTTCAAACGCTGCGCCGTCGTGGCGGGCCTCATCCCCGCCGACCGTTCCTTTAAGGGCATACAGGCGGCGCTTTCGCAGCGGGAGTCCGTCGCCTACGGATACAGGGTAGTCGATGATCCGGGGAACGTGCAGATCTTCCCCCCGGCCTGGCACAGGGACATGATAGAAAAGATATACAGTTCCATAGGCGTGAAGAGGGTTTTTTTCGAATCCCCTCCGGGAGCGATGCGCCAGGTTGCGGGAGAACCGGAGGTGAAGGTGACGGTGGTTCCCACATACCAGAGGGCCGTCATCGAGGTCAAGCAGTACGGGGAACACACCCTGTCACAGGTGAGCGGCATATTGAAGAACCTCTGCTATCAGAAAATGGAGCAGATAACCTTATACCTCAACCTCGAGGACCCCATCACCGGGATCATGTGCGGGAGGTTCGAAGAGCTCGGTTTCTTCTTTGCCGGGGTCCTCCCCTTTTCCCACGTGGGAGACGCATTACTCCTGCAGTACCTCAATAACGTGCCCATGGATTACAGCAAGATAAAGATCGTTGACGAGGTGGGGCAGGAGATCCTTGCGTACGTCGAATCCTGCGACCCTAACAGGAAGTGACGTTCCACCCTACGCTTTGTTCGTTCCGGGGCCGCCATCACCGCCCCGCTTTCTGCCCAGAAGCGAGAAGACAAGCGCCAGAAAACAGCACAACGCCCCCGTAAGGTACGCGTGAGTAAAACCCGACGCGACGGACCCGGTGCCGACGAGGTCCTTCAGGGCGGCCTTTCCCGTGGGGCCCGCGGAGTCGTAGGCGACGGCTGAGAAGACCACTTCTATGACGGTGACTCCCACCACCATACCAAGGTTCGTCGTCGTATTGAAGAGCCCCGAGGAGACGCCTTTCCTGTCCGGCGGCGCGAAGCGCATGATCTGGTTGTTGTTGGGCGAGAAGAAAAGGACAAGGGAAAGTGCCAGCCACACGAGGTAGACGATGACGACCGTGAGACCATGCCACTTCAGGGTGAAGGAAAAAAACAGAACGCACACCGTCGCCGAGGTCATGGCTATGCTGCACAGCAGGGCCGGACTGACTCTGTCCGAGAGCCTGCCCGACACGGGTGACAGTATGACGTAGATGATGGAATAGATGAGGAGCATCATACCGGCGGTTTGAGCGTTGAGCCCCTTTACCACCTCCAGGTAGAAGGGCATGAGAAAGGCGTTTCCCGAGATGAGCATGTACGCGAGAAAGGTGGCGATAAGGGCAAAGGCGTACCTCAAGTCCAGGAAGAGGTCCAGGTGAAGAAGAGGATCCTTGTGGCGCCTCTCCCAGGCGATGAAAACCCCGATGATAACCAGGGCCGACACCAGGCAGCCGACGACAAGGGGAGAGAGCCACCCGTGCTTGTTGCCGTTGTTGAGGCCATAGATGAGAAGACCCAGTCCCGCGAAGCTGAGGATGGTCCCCACGAAGTCAAACCCGCTGCGTCCTCCCTCCCGCGCCTGCACCGGTAAACTGCCGGCCTTCCTGCCGGGAATGTACTTCATTGCCACGATCACCGCGACGATACCGACGGGCACGTTGATGAAGAAAGCCCAGTTCCACGAGAGGTAACCGGTGATTATCCCGCCCACCGGGGCGCCTGTCGCCACGCCGAGCGCGGAGGCGGTGGAGGTGATGCCGAATGCCCAGCCCGTGTTCCCCTCGGGGAGAAAATGGGAGATGATGGCGAAACTCACGGCGAGCAGCATGGCACTGCCTATGCCCTGGATGAACCGTGAGCCGATGAGCATATCGATATTGTGCGACAGCCCGCACATGAGCGAGCCCACGGTGAAAATGATGTACCCCGAGATGAAGACCCGCTTGAGTCCTATCCTGTCGCCGAGCTTCCCGAAGAGCAGGAGCGTTGTCGTGATGATGAGGAGATAGGAAGAGATAATCCGGGACGCGTCGCTGGAGGTCACGCCGAAGGAACGGGTGATCGTCGGCAGGGAGATATTGACCATGTAGTTGTTGAGACGCACCAGAAAGGAACTGAAGGCGACGCTGATGACGATGAGAAGAGGGGCGTATCTGGCAGACCGCGTCATGAATGCAATTACTTACACTCTTTCACGACCTTCTGCAATGTTTTTCTGAGTTGACGCCGGGATCGTGTTGGCGCACGTACGCCTTGATCTCCGCGAGATCTTCCGAGGCAACGAGGATATCGTCGTAATCGATGGATACGCCGTTGAGGTATTGAAGGACCAGCGCGTCGCCGATACCGCATCGCGGCAGAACCCCGGCGAAAAAGAACCCCCTCCTCTCAAATTCCCCTGTCGCGACCGCCGTCAGCGCTTGCGACAGGGGAAGGAGCAATACAACCTGCTCGACGTTCCTGGCAAGAAGGGCCCTCATGATCCTTCTGACGCGTGTAAAGGTATCCGTACAGTAGCGGTGGACCTCGATCGTGGCGCGATCATCGCCCGGGGTTGCCTTCACGTGAATTGCCGACCAATCACCATCGTGCGGGCACGACGCCCCCGCCCGCGGATCGGACAGACGCCTCTTGACCCCCGCGTTCCTCAGAATGGCCTCGATGAATTCGCGATGGTGACGGGGAGGATAAATGGAGGCCTCGTCATGATCCTCCAGCCTCAGGTAACCGTATGCGACCGATATGCGCCTGCCCCTGGAGACTCCGTCGTAGGTGCGCCCCGCGCTTATCCTGCCGACGACCAGCGCCACCCGTCGAAACCCGACGTGCCGGCCCGCCCTCTGCGCGTATACCTGTGCCGTCATCACCGCACTGCATATACCCGAAAACGTGCCTCGACAGGCCTCATTGGCGAGGAGCACGACCATCCTGGTGTTGTATTCGCTATGCCTGTATTCCGGATCGACGAGGGCCATCCCGATGGCCGCCAGGCCATCGCGCCTGTCGACAAGCGCGCAGTGTCCGACCACGCGCTCTTCCCCGGTCACGGTCACCGCCGACCGGATCCGTCCTGCGGCGATCATCCCTGAAAGCCTGACCGGGTCATACATGTATCGTATCGGATATGTAAAGCCATACACCTTGCGGAACAGTCTTGTCACACTCAGAGCGTCACGTGTGTCCATCAGGCGGATGCTCAACCCGGCGCTTCCGGGGGAGGCACCATCGAGCACACACGAAGATGATGCCCGATGCGTGGCCAGATTGAGGATCATTGCACCCTGTCCTGTCGGTCACGGCCGCCGCTTTGTCCGTCCGGCGCCGGATGCGACAGGTGCTTGATGAGCCGGAGTTCCTTGCCGACGGGACAGTTTCTGACCACCACATGATCCACACTGTTGCGCATTATGTGCAACCCGAGGCCGGATGGGGGATAGTCATCGACGTCACATACCGTCATGTCCCGCGGAGCCAGCACCTCATCTTCAAAGGGCACACCATGGTCACGCAGAATGATAGTAAAAGTGGAATGGGTGACCCGGAAAGCAACCTGATACATGGCCGTCACCTCGGGTCCGAAGGAGTGTGTCACCACGTTCAGTATGGCCTCTTCGAGCGCCAGGCAGACCCTCGCCCGTTCTGCGAGGTCAAACCCGGCCTCCTTTGCCAGTTCCTCCGCGTAGGCCTGAGCGGCAAGGACCGAATAGAGGTTGTTCGGCAGGATCAGCATTGAGCTGCGGTTCTTCTCGTCCATCGCATACCTCCCTTATTTAGCATGGCTGTCCATCGGATGCCTCCAATTCCCTGAGCAAAGCGAGCGAGAGCCGCCGACCGACGTGGCGGGACTATTTCCTGGCGTGGCGAGGGGTAATCGACTCTTCTGTGTGCGCCGGGAGGCGCAGGTGGCTTGACGCGATTGCTTTGCCATGGGTGGGTAACCCATCGGCCGGTCGACGCTCTGCGCTCGGTGAAGAATCTCAGGGGAATTGTCGGATCACGATACAACATGGACAAAGTCTATCAGGCATGGGTTAACCCTGTCTGTCGTCCATCCTTGACAACGTCCATCAATGACCGTTTATTCCGTGGCTGCTCTCAGTCGGAAGGTATCAATCCATGCTTCATTGCGAACCTGATGAGGTCCGAGTAATCATGAAGCATGAGTTTCGTCATGATACGGTGGCGGTAGGTTCCCACAGTACTCGGCGCGAGGAACAGTATCCTGGCGACATCCCTGTTCGATTTCCCTTCCGCTATCAGCTGGACGATCTCTCTTTCGCGGCGCGTAAGCTTCACGATATCATCGGGCTGCTCTTTCCTGTCACGATACTTCACATAATCGTCTATCACGGACCCGCTGATCGAATCGCAGATGAACCGCTTCCCCGAATGCACTGTATTTATGGCCCGGATCAGCTCGTCGCCCGCGAGTTCCTTCAGCACGTAAGCGGAAGCCCCTGCCCTGAAGGCCCTGAAGATATGCTCATTGGAAGAGTTCATGGTGAGGATGATGATCTTCGTCCCCGGCGAGTCCTGGCTGATCGCCTCCGTGGCGTCGATGCCGTTCATCTCCGGCATGAAGATATCCATGACGACGATGTCTGGCTTCTTCTTTGTTACTTCCCGGACCGCCTCCCGTCCGTTGGATGCCTCACCGGTGACGGCGAAGTTCTTCTCGTTCTCCAGGAGCAGCCGTATGCCCTGCCTGAACATGGCATGATCGTCAGCCAGAAATATTGAAATGCTCATAAAGGAACCTCCACAATGACCTCAGTGCCCTTTCCGGGCCTTGAAGCGACCTTGCAGACTCCGCCTATGAGGAACGCCCTCTCGCTCATAGATAGAAGGCCCAGGCCCGGACGTGACGCTTTTCCCGGACCTTTCGTTATCCTGTACCCCTTTCCGTCATCCCTGACGGAAAGACAGAGGACTCCATCCCTGCGCCGTACCTCCACGGACACGGCCGTCGCTTCCGCGTGCTTCGCCACGTTTGCAAGGGCTTCCCGCGCTATGAGAAAGAAGGTGCTTTCCACGTGGGCCTCCGGGCGGGGCAGTATCTCATCACCCTCGACGGCTATGTCTATCTCCGTTCGCTCCCTGAATTGCCTTGCGTACCACTTTAGGGCCGCCAGGAGCCCGTAGTCGTCAAGGACGGGGAGCCGCAGGTCCGACAGGATATTGCGGACCCGTCCCGTCGTTTCCCTGAGAAGGGAAAGGGAATCGTCGATGATCGACCCCGCGGACTTCGCGGACCCCTTCTCCATGGCGGAGCGGATGAGGCTTAGGTTGAGGCCTATGGCGCTCAGGTTCTGACCTATCTGGTCATGGATCTCGCGGGAGATCCTCTTCTTCTCCGTCTCTTCGGCGGCGGCCAGCCGGATCGTGAGAGATCTGAGGTCGCTGTAGGCCCTGTCCAGCTTCTCTGTTCTCTCCCGCACCTTCACTTCGAGCAGATCCTTCGCCTTCTTGAGCTCCATCTCCAGGGTCTTCCGGGCGGTTATATCATTGCCGACGGAAAGGATCTCGCGTGTACGGCCGCTGTCGTCCTGCAACGCCTTGTTCGTCCATGCTATCCATACGCGCTCGCCCGATCTCAGCACGTTCTCATTCTCGTTCCTCACATAGAGTTCCGGCTGGCTGCAGATACTCTTGATAAGCCTCGAATACCTCCGCCCCGCGCTGTCGCTCTCAGGAAGGATCGTCCCCAGGATCTTCTGTCCGATAAGCTCGTCCCTGGCGAAGCCGAAAAAATCCACGCCGTACTGATTGATGTAGGTGATCTTTCCCGCCGGAGAGAGGATAAGAACGATGCTGTTGGCCATTTCCATGAGACCTCTGCAATATAGCGCCTCATTCGACATTGACGAGGTCCCCTGCCTGGAATCAGTCATGCGTTTATAGTACATCATGGCCGCCTTGTATGAAACAGTTTTTGACGTCTTCTTCCAGGCTTCACGATCTTTCAATGGTTGTTTACAGATCTTGTCAACACCCGACGACTGACATCGTCGGGCCATCCATACTCTAATTACCTTAAAGGGACTGTCGTTGCCCCCCTTCCGTAACCAAATAACCGACCGGCTCCTCTTTCGCGGTGCCGGTCCACGCGGGTGGTAAGCATGCGCATATATGAAGACCTCATGAGAAAGAAACCGATACTCGCGGCGGCTGAGGCGGAAGCCCTGGGGGATCCTTTTGCGGCTTCCACCGGGCCCGGCCTCGTCAAGGTCCTCTGCGCGAGGGACCTGACCGCCCTGGGCATAGCCGCGATCATTGGCGCCGGCATATTCTCCGCCATAGGAAACGCGGCCTACTGGGGCGGGCCTGCCATCATATTCCTTTTCATATTCACCTCTTTTGCCTGTGGATGCACCGCCATGTGCTATGCCCAGTTCGCCTCCCTCATCCCCGCTTCGGGGTCGGCATACACATACGCATACGTGGCCTTCGGGGAATTCATCGCCTGGGTCATGGGGTGGGACCTGCTCATGGAATACGCCATAGGCAATATCGCCGTGGCCATCTCCTGGAGCAATTATTTCGTGGAGCTTCTTGCCGGATACGGTCTTGCCATACCTGATCACCTGACGATGGACTACAGGACGGCACTTAACGGAGCGATGGCTGTCAAGGAACGCATTGCAGCGGGACAGAACCTGCAGGAACTGATGGCTCTGCCGGGCGTCGCTCCCTTCATCCGTTCCTACAGGGCATGGGAATTTGCCCCTGACATACTCGGCTATCGGGTCATCTTCAACCTGCCTGCTCTCTTCATCGTAGCCATGGTAACCGCCCTCATCTACGTGGGGACCCAGGAGTCGAAAAAGGTATCCAACGCGATGGTCCTCGTGAAGGTCATGACCATACTCCTCGTTATAGTCGCGGGGATCTTCTATGTGAAGCCCGCGAACTGGAACCCCTTCGCGCCCAACGGAATAGGGGGCGTAATGAAAGGCGTGTCGGGGATATTCTTTGCCTACATAGGTTTTGACGCACTGTCCACCACCGCGGAGGAATGCCGGAACCCCCAGCGCGACCTCCCGCGGGCCATGTTCGGTTCCCTCGGGATATGTACACTTCTTTATGTTGCCCTCGCTCTCGTCCTCACGGGAATGGTCCATTACAGCAGGCTTCAGGTCGGTGACCCCCTTGCCTTTGCGTTCGGCAGGCTCGGCGCCGACGTACAGTGGCTCATGGGCATCATAGCCGCAAGTGCCGTTGTCGCCATGGCATCGGTCCTGCTCGTGTTCATGCTCGGACAACCGCGGATATGGATGGCAATGAGCCGGGACGGCCTTTTGCCCCGGTGTTTCTGTGTCATCCACCGCCGTTTTCGGACACCAACTCTCGCCACGCTAGCCACCGGCCTTTCCGTCGCGGTCCCATCCCTGTTTTTCAATCTCAGTGAGGTGACGGATCTTACAAGCATCGGCACGCTCTTTGCCTTCAGTATAGTCTGCGCGGGAACCCTGGTCCTCGATGGGAACGACCGGCCCGAACCACAGAGATTCCGGGTGCCTTACATCGATTCCCGCTACATATTTGCCCCCCTCCTCATCGCCATTGGCGGGGCGCTCCTGGTCTTCTGCCCCGAAACATTTCTCCAGTCCCTTACAACATCCTCTGCTCCCGGGGTAAGGCTTGGCACTATTTTGTTCCTTCTTTTCTCCGCTACCCTCGCATATCTCTCTTTCGTGCGGAGACTTTCCCTCATACCCCTTATGGGCCTCGAAAGCTGCGTCTACCTTATGACGGAGCTGACCGGCGCCTGCTGGCTTCGTTTCAGCATCTGGATAGTTCTCGGGCTGTTCGTCTATTTCCTTTACGGCCGAAGGAAAAGCAAATTGAACACTGCGGGGTTGCGATGAACAGGTACGTCTTTGGGCTTGTCAATGACACGAGCGGCCGTTAAGGAGGGTACGGTGAGAATTTCAGAAAACAGCTGCATAGCCGGGATCGGATCCGCTCTTACGTTCATCGGTGAGATCGTAGCAAAGCTCGGCGTCCATTACTGGCCACGCTACACCGCGGTCCCCGTGGATCAATGCTACTGGGTGGTGCCGGGACGGCTCCTCGCCCAATCCCGGCCCGTGGGAACACTCCCCTGGGAGCAGCAGCGGAGATTCACGAATGTCTTGGAGGCCGGGATCAGGCATGTTATCGACCTCACTCCGGACGGGAGCATTGGACGCGGCGGGTCGGTCTTCAACGGGAAGGGGGAAAGGGACCGATGCGTCCGGGAGGCCGGGTCCGGCCTCACCTTCTCGGTATGTCCCATTCAGGGCGCGGACTCGCGGGAGCGGGACCGCATGGTGGCCATCCTCGATGAAATAGACAGGTGCATGGCCTTCCGCAAACCTGTCTACATCCATTGCCGGGCAGGTCAGGAAACGGCCGACACCGTAGTGGGGTGTTATCTCGCCCGCCATGCCTTTGCAAGCGCCGAGAGGATCTTCGATATCCTTCACGGCCTGAGGGAAGACCGCGAGGAAACGGCAAGGGACAGGCTGAGTTGCTCCGGACATTCCGAGATGGTCCTCTCCTGGAACATAGGAGAATGATGTTGCAGTTCAATGCGCGTTGTGTCACAATGAATGACCTCATATGCAGGCCACCCTGGAACAAACCGGGTCCGTCCGGCCTCAACCGGCAAAGACGGCCCAGCGGATGCTTTACCTCGACAACCTGAGGCTCTCCTTCACCTTTCTCGTCATCCTTCATCATCTCTGCCTCACCTATGCAGCCAGCAGCGGGTGGTATTTCTACCAGTACCTGAACGACCCTTTTACCAATCTGGTCCTCAACATCCTCATGGGCGTGGGAAGGACCTGGGTGCTGGCGTGCTTCTTTCTTATTTCAGGGTATTTTACCCCCGGCTCGCTGGACAGAAAGGGCACCTGGTGGTTCATCAAGGACCGCTTCATACGTATCGGCATACCCCTTGTCATATTCGCGCTCCTCATCCGCCCCACTATGGTGTACCTCCTGAAACAGGAAACTCTTTCTCTTCAATACTCCTGGCTCGAGAATATCTTCCTTCTGAAGAACGCCGCTCCCGGTCCCGCATGGTTCCTCGAGGTGCTCCTCGGGTTCTCCCTCGTATACGCGGCATGGAGGGCGCTGGCCCCTTCGGGCCGGCAAAAGCAGCGCGAAACCCGGCCTTTCCCGGGGAACGGCGCGATCGTTCTCTTTATCCTCGTCCTCGCGGCCTTTACCTTCGTAATGCGCGTCTACCTCCCCTCGGAAAAGCAGATCCTCCACCTCCGCCTCGGGAACTACGCCGAGTATGTGGCCTTTTTCTTCGGGGGGATCGTGGCATACCGGAACCGATGGCTCGAGAAGCTGACGGACGCCGTCGGCAAACAATGGACGGTCATCACCGCGGCGGCGGTCTGCGTCTATATTTTCTTCATCGTTCAGGCCTGGGCGACGGGTGAAAGCCTCTCTTTCCTGAGAGGGGGCTTTTTCCTAAAAACCCTCATCGCCACGTACGTGGGCACCTTCATCGCCGTGGGCAGCTCCATCTGTCTCATCTATCTCTTCAGGACCTATCTCAACGCCCAGCCGGGCATCGTAGGACCGATGACCCAGGACGCCTACGCGGCCTTCATTTTCCACTCCCCCATTATCGTGGCCGTCACCTACTGGATGCAGGACACGGCCGTCCTTCACCCCTTCATAAAGTTCCTTTCGGCCTTCGTGGTGGGAACGGTGCTCTCCTTCCTTATCTGCCATTACTTCGTGAAAAAGATCCCCTACGCGCGCAGGGTGCTCTGAACACCACACGTCCCGGAGTCCCCCGCCGTCTTCAGGACCCAATCGGGGGTCTTTTTCCACAGGCGGCACCGGTCCTCGCGTAATCGGGCAACTACATCTTCTTAAACCATCGCCAGTCCTTTAATCAATCTGCGACGATAGATACCGGATCTCTTTCACGTTTAAATATGAACGTTTTCAGCACCGGTACGCCGTGCTCGACCGGAAATTAGGTTTCAGAGGTGACCGTGGGATTTCGTGACCTTGTTCGAAAGAAGGATGTCGCCCTCGTTTTGCAGGAAGAGACCGGGCGTTGCGGCGGGTCCGCGCCGGGCCTTCGCAGGGACCTCAATACTGCCGATCTTGTCGCCTTCGGCATCGCCCTTATCGTGGGGGCGGGCATATTCTCTACGATCGGCAACGCTGCCTACTGGGGAGGCCCGGCGGTCATATTCCTCTACATCTTCATGGCCATGGCCTGCACCTGCACCGCCCTTTGCTATGCGGATTTCGCCTCCCGTCTTCCCGTTGCCGGCTCCGCCTATACTTACTCCTATGTCGCCTTCGGTGAGGTGGTGGCATGGGTCATCGGCTGGACCCTGATAATGGAGTACACCATCGCCGCGAGCGCCGTTTCCATTTCGTGGAGCGACTACTTCACGGGGCTCATTGCAGGCTACGGCATCCACCTGCCCGATCACCTCTCAATGGACTACTTTACGGCTTCGAAGAGCGCGAAACGGATCGTCGATCTCCTCTCCCGGGGTTACGTACCGGGTTCCATAGAGAAGATGCCCGGCATGGGACCGGTCCTCGCCGGTTTCAGGGCGTACAACGATGCTCCACGTTTCTTCGGCATGCCTCTCATCTTCGACCTTCCTGCATTGTGCATCGTATTTCTCATTACCACACTGAGCTATATCGGTATACGGGAATCGAAGCGCATCACCAACGGTATCGTCGTCATCAAGATAGCGACCATACTCCTCGTCATCATCGCGGGGGCCTTCTACATCCGCCCCGAGAACTGGAGCCCCTTCGCGCCGAACGGGGTGACCGGGGTCCTGAAGGGGGCCTCCGCGGTCTTCTTTGCCTATCTTGGCTTTGACGCCATATCGAACACGGCCGAGGAATGCAAACACCCTCAGCGCGATCTCCCCCGAGGGATCATATATTCCCTGCTCGTCTGCACACTGCTCTATGTGGCCCTTGCCCTCGTGTTGACGGGGGTGGTGCACCACGGGAATCTGCGCGTCGGAGACCCGCTCGTGGCAGCCTTCTCAGGCGATGGCGCCAACCTCGGGTTCGTATCGGGTATCGTGGCCGCGAGTGCCGTCGTCACCATGGCCACGGTGGTCCTTGCCCTCATCATCAGTCAGCCCCGGGTTCTCATGTCGATGGGCAGGGACGGTCTGCTGCCGGCTGTCTTCTCCTCCATACACCCGAGGTTCCGGACGCCCTGGTTCTCCACTGTTGTCACGGGAATCATTGTTGCCTTACCGACCCAGTTCATGAGTCTTTCGTCGGTCACCGATCTCACCAGCATCGGTACGCTCTTCGCCTTCATTCTCGTGTGCGGCGGTGTGCTAGTGCTGGACGGGAGGCAGGATGTCCCTCATGGCAAGTTCAAAGTGCCCCGCGTCAATTCCCGCTATATCTTTACCCCGGGCATACTCGTTATAGGGACCGCCCTGTGCCTTGCCTACCCCGATTACATGAAAGAGTGGTGGAACCACACCAACTCGCTCGCCTTTCTCGCAATCACCTTGTTTCTCGCTGTCGCGAGCATCGTGAAAGGTCTCTCTCTGATTCCCTTGGCGGGTGTGGAGATCTGTCTCTACCTTATGACGGAACTGGGAGCGGTCACCTGGACAGGATTTACCCTGTGGCTTTGCGCCGGTCTCGCTTGTTATCTCCTCTATGGAAGGAGACACAGCAAACTGAACGGAAAGAAAGGGAACATATATAATCAAGGAGGTTTCTAATGGAGATCAAGAACAAGACAATACTCGTTCTCGGCGGGTATGGGGAGGTGGGGATAGCTGTCTGCCGGCAGCTTCTCATCTATGAGCCGGGGACACTCGTCGTAACGTCCCTGAGAGAAGCCGAGGCGATGGCGGCGGTGGCCGAGATTGCGGCGGAGAACATCCATCACTGTGACATCAGGCACGATTTCGGCAATCTCTTCGTTCGCTACGAGGAGAGGCAAAAAACGATGGACAGTCTCATCGAGGATCCGGCGCGTCTCCGTCAGCTCGTAGATGACAACCTGGGCGAACTGACGGAAGAGATACTTCACTCCTCGACCCTCCACAGGCTTATCACTCATTATAACCCCGATATCATCATCGACTGCATAAACACCGCCACCGCACTTGCATACAGGGACGTCTTCTATGCCTACAACAACATGCGCAGGGACATGGAATTCGGAGGCACCCGCAGTGGAACCGACGTCGCCTATTCCCTTCTCGCGACCATAGCGATCCCTCCACTGATCCGCCACGTCCAGATACTTAACGAGGCGATGAAGGCCGCGGGAACGCAGGTGTATCTCAAGGTGGGGACCACCGGCACCGGCGGCATGGGACTCAATATTCCCTTTACCCACGGTGAAGAGAGTCCTTCCCGTCTTCTCATGGCGAAATCGGCCCTTTCGGGCGCCCAGACCATGCTCCTCTTTACCATGAACAGAACGCCCGGCTGGCCGGTGGTCAAGGAGATCAAGCCCGCCGCGATGATCGGCTGGAAGGGCGTGGGGAAGGGAAAGATCTCGCGTTCCGGTAAGGAGATGTCTGCATACGACTGCGAGCCCGAGGGTGCCTTCCTGCTTAAGCCGGGCGGTACCTTTGAACTGAACGGCAACGGGCACGGGAAGGTCATGGCCGATTGCAAGGTGGGAGGGGTCTTCGTCGACACCGGTGAGAATGGCGTATTCTCACGCGACGAGTTCAAGGTGATAACCGCTCTCGGGTTGATGGAGTTCGTGACACCTGAAGAGATAGCGCACACCGCAATGCTCACCATCCTCGGGATAGACGGCTCGAAGGACGTGATCGGAGCCATCGAAGGCGCTGTCATGGATTCCACCTACCAGGCGGGCTGCCTCAGGGAATCAGCGGTAAAGCGCATGGATTCCATGGGTGCCGAGGGTGTATGCTACGGATACCTGGGACCACACCCCACCAAGTTGATATTCGAGGCAAACCTGCTTCGCCTGTGCTTCAGCACCATCGAAAACCTCATGGCCGCGACACCGGTGGAGATATCGGGCAAGGTGGAAAAACATCTCTTCGAGAATAAAGCCCTGCGAATCGAGCCCATCTCGCTCGGCATTCCCATCCTTGCCTCCGACGGGCAAAGACTCCTCTTTGCTCACAGAACCAATCGCGATAAGAGCTGGGAGCAGAGACCCTGGGCCATCACCGCTGATGCGGTAGATGAATTTGCGTCGCGCGAATGGGTAGACCTGCGAGGCGATAACATGTCCCGCTGGCAGGAACGTTTCCGGAAGGTGCTTTCCGAGATTCGCACCTCCGCCGCCTGTCTGAGCTCGCGCGTCCATGGCGGCGAATGCATGGAGGCGAGAGATGGACAGACGCCCATCGACGCCGGAGAGATAGTGGCCCGCGTTCTCATTGACGAGTTCGCTGGAGGCCGTGACAAAGCCTATGCTTCAAGGGGGGGTAAGTATATATAATCCCACCCCACGGGATGCTGCCGGCGTCTGCGCACCTTTTTAAGTACACCTCCGTACCCCTGGCGCATCCGGCGGCATCCCTCTTCTCCACACCCATCTTCCGCCACGCCATCGACGGTTTCCTGGGGCCGTCTCCAATCTGCGCTCGGCACTCTCTTTCAAATATGCTGTAGCGGCCCCTCCCATCCATGTGATAATGTATGGACGAACCCTACCAACGACGTGAGGCCGATGGATGCTTGAAGATAGGCAAGGCATGATATCCGTTCTGCGTAAGCTGTGGCAGCTCCTGGAAGGTCCGATCCGTACGCAGAGGAAGCCCCTGTGCATAGCGTCGGTATTCATCATCCTATCCACCTTCGGTTCGCTTCTCGGTCCCTTCCTCATCAAGATGATGGTCGACACCGCCATCCCGGCCCGGGACACTTCTCTTCTCATGTCCTTGAGCGGCGCTCTCATACTCATCTTCATTATCGCCTACCTCCTGTGGATAGCACACGTCTATTACTCCATAAAGGCTTCGGAGAAGATCTTCTCCGAGTTCCGGCAGAGGCTCTTCGAAGGTATCCTGGACAAGGAAAGGGCATTCTTCGACAGGTTCCAATCCGGGGACATCGTCACGCGCATCACCGGCGATCTGGAATCGATAAGCGCCTTCTTCAACCAAACCGTTCTGCGCTCCATCGCCGTCGCCCTGTTCGCTCTTCTCCTCGTCATCGGCCTCCTCATATGGAACTGGAAGCTCGGGTCCATCTTCATCGTCTCCCTGCCTTTCCTTTACCTCTATGCCCGCTGGAACTACCGGTCCATAGCGGAGAAGTACCGGCTCTCGCGGGAGAAGCTGACGGTGCAAAACGACCTTGTCGTGGATGCCGTGGGCGGGATAATGGAGGTGCGCTTCTTTCAGCAGACGGGGGCCATGGCGCGCCGGTTCTCAAAGGCCTCCGGGGACTACGCCGAGGCGAACATAAACAACCTCACAATATCGAACCTCACGTCGCAGGGACTGGAGCTGCTGGGCCTCATTGTGCGCGTCCTGCCCTTCATCATCGGCGGCTTCATGATATGCCAGGGCAGTTCGGACATCACGACAGGGATGCTCATCGCGTACTTCATGATATTCTTCCGGCTGTCCGTGCAGGTATTCCTCGTATTCCAGAGCATGGTGGCAGCGGCCCAGGTCCTGCCGTCCATAAACAGGATCGAAGAGATGCTCGCCTTCCCTGAAGTGAACAAGGAAGAGGAGATAGAGCTTGAGGACGTTCCCCGCATCGCCGGTATTGAGTTCCTGGATGTTTCCTTCGCCTACGCGCCGGGCAGGAAGGTATTGGACCGTTTCCATCTCACCATAGGGCCCGGCGAGAAGATCGCCGTCATGGGGCCGAGCGGCTCGGGCAAGAGCACCCTTGCACAGCTTCTGCTGCGGTTCCTGAGACCTGAGGAGGGAACGATACTCTTTGGAGACAGGGACGTCGCATCCTATCCCCTGCCTTTCTACCTGAGCTATTTTGCGTACGTCAGGCAGGAGACACACCTCTTCCGCCAGACGATCCGGGAGAATATCGCCATGGGATGGTATGGCGTTCCCCTGGAGGACATCCACAGAGTTGCTTCCCTGGTGCGGATGGACAAGGTGATCGAAGAACTGCCTCACGGGTATGAGACTGTGTTCGGCCGGGACGGCCTCAATTTTTCCGGCGGCCAGAAGCAACGTATTGCACTCGCACGCGCCCTTGTCCGCGATCCGGCCATACTGGTCCTCGACGAATTCACATCCGGTCTTGACAGGCAGGTGGAAGAGGAGATACTCGACGACCTCTTCAGGGTCTTCCGGGACCAAACGATAATCTGCATCACCCACAAAAGGTCGGTGGCGGACCGTTTCGACAGGGTCGTCCACCTCTACGGGCATTCGAACAAGTCATGAGGGACATGCGTCCGCCAGATCACCGCGGATTATGCGCCGGAATCTTTTCCAAGCTCCATCGGGTCATGCATCTTCTCCCTGATAAAGATTCCGGGAAGCAAGGCAGTGACGAGGTAAGCCGCTGCGCAACTGGCTATCCCCGCCCCTATTGAACAGCCGGTAGCGACCCAGCCGATAAACACGGGGGCGACCATCGAGCCAACCCGGCCCACGTTATATGAGGTTGCCATTGCCGTACCCCGAACTGCAGTGGGAAAGCTCTCGCTGAGGTATGTAGCGTTTATAGCATACAGCGAGCCACACAGGGCGCCGAAAATGAGTAAAAGGAAGGCCACATTCGATGGTGTGGCAAAGATGAGGATCACGGGAATTGCAACTGAAGTGCAAGACCCGCTGATCATCCACATAAGCCGCCGACCGAAGCGGTCTGCCAGAAGACCTATGATCGGCTTTGAAAAAAGGCCCATCGTATAACTCAATGCGAGGAACCACCCCATATTCTTCAAACTTACGTGGAGCTCCCTCACGAGGTAGGCGGGAAACCATGTGCTTGCCCCGTAAAATCCGAACTGCATTGCTATCGA
Source organism: Syntrophorhabdus sp. PtaB.Bin184 (assembly GCA_002067555.1). Taxonomy (GTDB): domain Bacteria; phylum Desulfobacterota; class Syntrophorhabdia; order Syntrophorhabdales; family Syntrophorhabdaceae; genus Delta-02. Next base: position 3,602 of record MVQQ01000192.1, on the reverse strand, counting down.
TGTTGCGGCCCAGAGCAGAAAAGTACGTCTCATCCTCATGTCCTTCCAGATAGCGTCAAATTCGTTTCGACCGTCCCGCTTGAATCTTTGGTGGGCGGCAAGCCAAACCGGCGGGTCGGAAACGCCATACATCAACACGAGGCACATGAGACCGGGGACGGCGGCCAAGAAGAACAACGGACGCCATCCCCAGGAAGATATGACAATTCCGGAGATCAGAGCCGCTATAACGTAACCCAGAGACCATCCTGCCATAACAACGCTGAGGACGGTATTGCGCCTCCCCGTAGGTACGCACTCGGCTACAAGGAGATTACCCACGCTGTAGACAGCCCCGATACCGAGACCGGACACGACGCGTATGACGGCTATCTGCCAGTATTCCGTGCAAAACCCAATCATACCGGTAAACAACGAAAAGATAAGTACGCACCACCACGTCACCCGGACACGCCCCAACCGGTCTGAGGCCCAACCTGCACCAATGCCGCCGATGCCCATACCGATGAGCGTGTACGTCCAGAGCAATCCGGCCAGAACCGGCGATATCCCAAGCTGCGTCATGAGAGTCGGCAGAGCCAGTGCCAGAACCTGAAGATCGATCCCATCGGCTATCATGGCTAGGATAACGGTAACGATGATCTTCGCAGGCTTGTTATCCATACCCTCAAATCAATCCTGCAAGCGCGGAGGCACAACAGATTGCGTTCTGATAGTTTCTCCCCGCCCGGGATGTATCGACGTAAACGAAATCGACCCCCACGGCAGGGCCCCCCCATCCCGCTGCCTTCCCCCACCAGGCAAAGCGAGCGATAGATAAGGTTTCCGCTGATGCCGTCAGGCGCCAGGATGAAATTGTACTTCCCGATGGCCTCTTCGAGGAGGATGTACATGCATGTCGCACGGTACCCTTTCTTCCTCAGCCCGTCGGCAGCTTTCTCCGCGGCACGTATGCTCCTGTCCGTTATGGTCGACCTGCCGATATCTCCCTTCCTGCCGCCGCCGAGGACCGCTATGTCTTCCTCGACGCCGAGCTTCCTCATCAGGTCCGCCCCGAGGGCGCCGAGTTCTATCTTCTCCTTCACCCTCCACGCATCATCGATACCAACGGGGGCAAAGAAGAAAGGCTGCCCCGGGGGGGTCCTGAGGATGCCGAGTCTCAGGAGCTTTTCCACTCCGAACTCCTCCTTCATGGCCGCCATGACGGGATTGACGTCCAGCGAGCCGCGCACGATCCCGGCGACCTCTCCGGTCTTGAGCAATTCCACCAGCCGTGCAGCCGGCGACGGCGATGTCACGTTCGCGATATCCGTCACCAGAGGCTCACGGCTCACGATGACGACTCTGGCGTATCCCGCTTCTTCCGCCTTCTCTGCGCTCTCAATGACCTTCCGCTCGTAGCCTTCCTCCGCGCCAATGGCTATTATCGCCCGTGATGACCTCGCCCGGTCGATTATCCTGTCCGTTATCATATAACCCCCTACCACCTTTTGATGCGCTCAAGGCCCCTGTCATCATCCAACGCCGAAGAAAGTTTCTCTTCCGACAGGCCGATGGCCGCCAGGGCGCCTATCAGACCCTTTTTACCCGGACCCGTATCGACGAGCCGCAACCCGTCGAGCCCATCTAATGCATACGCCTCTTCGAGGGAGATAAGCCTTCTCTTCGCCTCCCATCCGAAAGCATTCAGTGCTTCGGGCACCCCGATGCCTTTGAGCATCGCGATGCCCGTATCGGCGGAACGGGATTGTGAGACAACGATGCCGACGACGGTATCGACAAGCCTCTCCTCCATCCCCGGCCTCACCGCGAAGGACAGGAACGAAGAGGTGCAGTTGGTCGTCTTGTAGGGGCATTTCGGCAAGAGCTGTGCGAACCTGACGAGAAGCGGCTCCACACCGTCTATTTTTGCCGCCTCGTTCCGTGCGTTCAGGATAAGCGCGAAGGTCGCACCACCCGTGGGATCATCGGTATCGTCGATGCCGAAGGATATCTTCTCATAGAGAGGTGTGATGATCTCGACCCGCCCCGTCTTGCCGCCTCCGACGTCGAGATCATCCTCATCAGGATACCAAGCCTCGATCACCCCGGGGGCCTGAGGGAGAGACCCGCAGGCGCTCAGGCTCATGCCCGCGATGCCGATCCATTTCGTCCTCACCCGGTCGCCTTCCACCAGCGCACCCTGCAGGGCCTGCCCGCCCTGCTCCTTGTCCACGGGTCCGAAACGCACATCGGCCTCACCCAACCTTGCGTGCGTAACGGCCGTCTTCCCATATAGCTCGCAAAACTCTATGATACCTCCGGCGCGGCAGCGGTTTATCGCCGTCCATTCGGCGCTCCCGGGATAGTGGCCGAACGTTTCGGCTATCTCGATCCTGTCCTTCGCGGTGTCAACCATCGTAAGGAATGATTCGTAATAGAACCTGCCAAACCTCTCTCTAACCTCATCGGGCGTAAGTCTGATCATCTCGTTCCCTCCCTCTTTTTGTGCGTAAGCGATCCTGACCCATCATAACCGGTATTTGGCATACATATCAGGAGACGCTCCCGATATCAACGACTATCTGCATCATAGAGTCCGATATCATTATGCGACCACTCGCATTGTCACATGTAGACGACAGAAACCCAAAGCCCAAATGATGGATAATACCAAAACGGGTACGAAACAGTCGAGATATTGAAACGCGTCTACCACGGTGAGCGGAGAACAGGCAAAGCAAACCCCAACGTATCGAAATTCACCTCATAAGACTGTTCTCCCTCACCAATTCTCCTCCCGCGACAATTCTCTTGACAAAGCGACGGGATAGCAGGAAAATTCAGTGGCTCGAAGAGTGCCGCCGAGCGGCTCTCAACAACCTTTAAGCCCTTGGTGTGTTGACGTCATTGTGACCCCGGGGTTAGGAACCGACATAAAGGCGCCCCGTTTTGTTTCACGGTGCCGGACAGCGGCAAGGAATACATTTGGAGGTTTACATGACTACCGCTGTTGAGTACCTGAAGATCAACCCTGTGTTCCACATTGCCACCGTTGACGGCACGAAGGCCCGTGTCAGGCCCTTTGGTTTCAGCATGAAGAGGAACAACGCCCTGTACTTCTGCACGAACAAGACGAAGGATGTGTACAAGCAGATGTCCCAGAACCCGGAGGTCGAGATCTCCGACATGGGAAGCGACGGCACATGGCTGAGGATACGGGGCCGCATCGCCTTCGACGACTCCCGCGACGCAAAGATCCAGGCCTTCGCCGAATCCGAAAACCTTCTCAAAATCTACCCGAAGGGTGCGGACGACGAGACCTTCGTGACATTCTATTTCGTCGAGGCCGTGGCAACACTCTTCTCCTTCACCGCCGCCCCGAAGAACATACCTCTCGTCTAACAACAAAAACAGAGGCGGTTCAAGGGTTCAAGGGAAGAAAAGCTGTTTCAGGTTTCAAGTTACAGGTTGCAGGAAAAAGAAAAGCAAGAGCTGCGCTGGTCAGCAATTGTGTTGACAACTCACCTCTTTCCGCGTTGACCTTTAACCTTGTATGTTACTCCCAATGGAATATCACAGGCAGTCCATGATAAGAAGAATGAAAGTAAGGTTACCGGCGT
>MVQQ01000191.1 GCA_002067555.1 Syntrophorhabdus sp. PtaB.Bin184 | reverse complement strand
TGACCTCGAGCGCCACCCGCTGGGCCGATATCTGTCCGAAATGAAGGTAGGGCGAGAGGTTCGACTGGCAGTCTTCGAGGGGGTCGTTCCTGTTGGTCTCGTATCGGTCGAGTCTTTCCTCGATGAATGACCGCAGCACGATACGTGCCTCGTCTTCCCCCGGCACAACCCAATGGACCTCTTTCACCGAGCGGTCGGTCCTTACGGTCTCAAGCAGGGTTTCCGCATCAACAGTGCTTCCCGTGAGCCCCGAGTCCCAGGGGTGTCTTTGAAGAACGGGCATGTCGTCCAGAAAGACCGGCAGGAGCCGCCGTATCTTCTTCCTTATGGTGTGGGCGCCATATTCGCGCTTATCAGAGGCCGCACGGCAGGGAACGATGTTGTGGGCGTCGACCTCGTACACGGGGACCCTCGTCCTTGGAACCACTGCCTTTTTCCATTGCTTCTTGATACGAAGAGGATCGAAATCGACAACGAGAAAAGAAATGCCGCAGTGCTCGATGAATCCCGGCAGGGTGTCGGCCGGCTCTCCGGTCAGGAGAAAGAAAGGGATGGACAGCTCGCGGAGGCGGTTGGAGACCTTCTCGAGGCCGCGGAGCATGAAACCGTATTGTCTCAGTGTCGCCCCGGGGAAAGAATCGGAGAGACAGAACACGACGACGAGGGGAAGGGCGTGCGCGAGGGCCGTCTCCTGCGCGAAGAGGAGCGCCCAGTTGTCGGCGATCCGCTGGTCACGGCTCATCCAGTATGCCACGGGCCCCTGGCCCGGCCGACCCTCCCTGACGCATTCGATTCTTTGCGGCAATACGCTCATCTGTCCCTCCCGTAATTCTATACCAAAGAGCCGGTTCTTTGCTATAATGGGAAGACAGGTAGTAACGAAAGAGAGGAGGGCGCATGAAGCTTAGCGAGTACTTTGAGAACACTTTGGGAAGGGGCGTTCTCGCCACGGCGGACGCGAAAGGCATCGTTGACGCGGCGGTCTATTCCCGGCCTCATTTCGTCGACGAGGAGACGGCAGTGTGGATAATGACGGACCGGCTGACCCACGCCAACCTCCAGTCGAACCCCCATGCCGCCTACATCTTCGCGGAAGCGAGAGAGAACGCCTTCGTGGGAAAACGTTTGTACCTCACGAAGATCCGCGAAGAGTCGGATCCCGCCAAAATTGAGCAGTTTCGCTGGCGCAAGACGTACAGGATCCCGGAGGAGCAGAAGGGCGAGAAACGTTTCGTCGTGTACTTCCACATTGACAGGGTCCTGCCGCTCGTTGGCGACAAGACGTAAGCCGTGAAGGGCCACGACCACGATCACGGGAGGCCAAGCGCGCGGGCCTTCCTGACGAACCTTCACGCCGACATGCCCCTGTGGCGAAAGGTGTGGCTCCTCCTGCGCAACAACACGAAAAAGATCATCACGATGCGCGGGTGCTGCGGTCATCCCGGTGAGCCCGGCTGCTGACAGACCGATGACACGTCCACCGGTCGGTGAACGAAGAGTGCGCCCAAAAAGAGATATGGCCGCCCGGCCATATGCACGCGACGACCACATCCCCAATAGAAAGGATTATGAGAGGAGTAGCGTTATAAAGAAATAAACCTCCTTTGAAGGTTTGTTCCCGTCATATCATCCGGTGTACCCGCGTTTGCCTGTTGTCTTCCGGATTCCCGGACATAATGGATGTGTCCTTCAACGATCATACAGTGTTATATACATGAGGTAATAACGATGTCAAGCATTTTTTTGGCAACTTACATTGATCAATGGATACAGGAGCACGTCAAGCCGGGTTTTTCCTGACAGTTCGGTGTTCTGGTCATGTGAGTGTTTGTTCTCCTAACTAATTAAACTTAAAACACAATTGCAAGGGAAGCCATTCTTGTCGTCTGTGAACACCGGCGTCCGGCAGGGGTGTGCAGGAGTTGATATTGTAACTTGACAGGATTACAGGTGTTATCTATAATTGCCTTGTTACGCGAGCAAGGGGGCCTTTATATGAAAGTGGGTTACAAGGTGTGGATAGACAACAACGGTAAGGCGTTCGGCGAGGGTCCTTACCAGGTGCTCAAGCGGGTCGAGGAGACGGGATCCCTTCACAAGGCGGCAATGGACCTCAACATGTCCTACCGGAAGGCGTGGCTGATGCTTCAGGCGATAGAGGCCAGGCTCGGTTTCGCGCTCCTTGACAGAAAGGTGGGGGGTGTCTCCGGCGGCGGCTCCAGCATAACTCCTGAAGGGAAGAAATTCCTGAAGAACTACGAAGGCTTCCGCGAGGACGTGAAGCAAACCCTGGAAAAAACCTTCAAGAAACACTTCAAAACACAAGTCTGAACCCAAGAAAGGCGGTTGCAGCCGCTTGAACAGCTTGAGCCGCTTGAGCGGACAATACAAAGGCAGAACTTCTCTCTGACCTTGTGACGTCTGAGCGATTCGTGCGGTTCAGGTGCATTTCGTTTCAGCGTTCAAGCGGTTCAAGCGGCTCAAGCTATTCAAGCCGCCTTTACCTCTTCCTGACGTCCCTGTATTCCGCTTCGCTCAGGTTACCGTCGCCGTTGCGGTCATATTTCTTGAAGTCCTGCATCGTGACAGAGGGCAGGACGGTACCCAGCTCGACGGGAGAGATCCTGCCGTCCTTGTTGTTGTCCACGTCGTTGAAGGAAAGTGTGTTCACCTTGTACTTGACGCGGACGGGGGCGGCGCGGTTGTTGGAGGATTGCTTCGAGGCCGTCCGTTTGGTCCGTTTGCCCTTCTGGGATGAGGCCAGCTCGTCGGGGGCGGTCTGGTCGAGGAGGTCCTGGTGGAAGTTCTCCCCCTTGACTATGCCGATGCCATTCTTTATGTATCCAATAGTGATAGTGTCACCGATCTGTATCTCTCCCGTGTGTTTGTATCCCCGCACGACGGGGTTCGTAAGGTCGAATGTCAGGTTCTTGCCCGCGCTTTTCACGGATATGGTCTTCCCGACATAATCGACGCCGGAGACGGTTCCCGTGAAGGTGGTGCGCGAACCCGTCCTGACCTTGAGGAGCGAAGCCGTCGCACCCGGGCCCGTGGGATTTCCCCGGCCGTCGATGGTCTCATCGCGGACCGTCTGCGTAGCCGATTTGGGTGTCGGTCCCAGCTTTGCTTCCTCGTCGGGAGCGGTGACGCGCTGGTTCGGTTCGACAACCGGTTCCTGCTGTTTCGGCTTTTTCCTCAGATCGGGCAGGTCCGTTGTGGGATATTCCTTGTTGCCGTAATCCGGGGAAACAAGGGCGTCCAGAGAGCAGCCGAGAATCGTGCCGGAGAGGAAGAGGACGAGGACTGTGAACGGAAGCATTCTTTTCATAAAATATGTCATGTTTTAACGACCTTTCCCGGGCATGTCAAGTTATTTCAGGAAGCCCGGAATATGTGCTTGATTTTTCGCTGTTGTGAACTTTAAACTAAGTCGCGTGAAGAGGCAGGCAGCCCCTGCTTCCTGCCCCTTTAGCCCTGAATTCGACATGTTGATCGAAAAGCTCATATGCAACGTTGCCCGGAAGAAGAACGCTGACTATTTGCGCTTCACGCCGGGCGAATCCTACGAGGTCCCACGGCCTTCCGACGCGATCCCGAGACTCCTTTATCTTCACGTGCCTTTCTGCGAGGAGCTGTGCCCCTATTGTTCCTTCAACCGCGTTGTCTTCAGGGAGGACATCGCGCGGGCCTATTTTAAGGCCCTGCGCAAAGAGATGGGGATGTATCACGACCTCGGGTACGATTTCAACGCCGTCTATGTCGGAGGCGGCACGCCGACGGTCCTCATCGACGAACTGTCGGAGACGCTGAAGCTGGCAAGAGGCATGTTCCACATCGGGGAGGTTTCCGTCGAGACGAACCCCAACCATCTCACGGAAGTCAACCTGGCACAGCTGAAGGACGTTGGGGTCAACCGCCTCTCTGTCGGTGTCCAGACCTTCGATGACGGTCTCCTGAAGGCCGTCGAACGGTATCACAAGTACGGCAGCGGAGATGAGATCGTGCAAAGGCTCAAGGAGACGATGGGCCGCTTCGATACCCTCAACGTGGACATGATCTTCAATTTCCCCACGCAGACCATGGAGATGCTGGAGCACGATCTCGACGTTCTCATGGACATCGCCGTGGACCAGGTGACGTTCTATCCCCTCATGGTCTCGACCTCCACGGAGAAGCTCATGGGCAGGAAGCTGGGCCGCGTGGACTACGACCGCGGCCAGGACCTTTACAGGAAGATCACGGAGATGCTCCACGACGACTACCGCCCCAGCACGGCCTGGTGTTTCTCGAGAGGGGACGTGATGATCGACGAATACGTCGTCAACTACGACGAATACGCCGGCCTGGGGAGCGGCTCCATCGGTTACCTGGGCGGCAGTGTCTACTCGAACACCTTCGATATCCCCGAATACACTGATCGCCTCGAACGCGGGGAGTTCCCCGTCGCCGCCCGAAAGGACTGCGGCACGAGAGAGCGCCTGCTCTACGATTTCCTCATGAAACTCTTCGGCATCACCCTCGACCTCGACGAGCTCTCGAAGAAGCACGGTGTCAACGCCTATCACTACCTCCTCCCCGAAATAACCTTCTTCCGCCTCACAGGCGCCCTCATCAAATCCGGCCCCACCCTGACCCTCACCCCGAAAGGCCAGTACTACTGGGTCATCATGATGCGGGAATTCTTCATAGCAGTAAACAACTTCCGCGACTACTGCAGAGCACTCATAAAGACGGCTTGAACCGCTTGAATGGCTTGAACCGCTTGAGCCGTTAGAACCGTAAAGACCTGGAGATATTCGCTGTACGTCCTGCATTCAGGGGTATTTTGTTCCTTTGTGGGAAGTTGTCTTGAGATATCTCATCATGTTGTTGATCATAATTGTGAGTCTCCTGAAGTCATCTATCAACTGTTCGCACTCTGCTTTCTCCATATATCCCTGGTCGAGGGCCACGTATAGTTGGGACCGTACCTCACTTGATGACCCTTTTGCCATCGATAAAAAATGAAGATATTCTCTTGTGCCTCCGCGCTCATGGCCTTCAGCGATGTTGGAACTGATTGACACTGCTGCCCTGCGCAACTGGTCAATGAGTCCGAAATCCTTCGAGAAAGATGGCTGGCTTGTAGCACGGTAGATCCTGTTAGTCAACGCTCTGGCTTTCTGCCAGATTTGAAGCCCTTCAAACGACACAATCGCCATTAGATCTCCCCCACAGGCAGTATTGCAGATATATTACTTTTCGAAAGAGAATAATCTCTCAACAAAGTTCCTCTGGTTTATTCGGTTCCAACGGTTCCAACGGTTCCAACGGTTCCAACGGTTCTAACGGTTCAAGCGGCTGCAACCGTTTTTTAAGTTTCTGGATGGCGATCCGATAACACTCTCGTGGGAGCCCGGTTTCGTACCGGCGATGACGTATGGCGAAGCGGATATGCATAGCTGAAGACAGCAGGACCCAGGCGAAGATCCTTGAGGAGATCCTTGCGAAGAAGGGGTACGAGGTGACTGTTGCCGAGGACGGCATGGACGGGTTGTACAAGGTCAATGAGGTGATGCCGGATCTCATCATCAGCGATGTCGAGATGCCGAAGATGAACGGGTACGAATTCTGCCGGACCGTCAAGACCGACAAGGATTTAAAACACATC
>MVQQ01000190.1 GCA_002067555.1 Syntrophorhabdus sp. PtaB.Bin184 | reverse complement strand
ACCCGCATGATCGCAAGGATCACCGGATTTTGAGTCCGGCGCGTCTGCCACTTCCACCACTCCGGCGTGCTTAATCTTAAAGGGTTTGCCCGGCCTTTGTCAACTCTTCTCTTCGCGAAGACGGCACCCTGACAAATCCCATAAAAAAAGGGGCCCGAAGGCCCCTTCTTGTCTTGCCTTTATGTGCTTCTTAGAAGAAGTACCATGCGCCGAATCTGTAGACATCGGCCACGCCTGTGCGGTCGGCATTGCCGTTGACGACCACGGCGCCCGCAGGATTTGCGTATCCGTTGTAGCCTGTGTAGTTCCGGACCCACTGGATACCGAACCTGATGGCCTGGTTCGCATCCCACAACATGTTGACGCCGTAGCTCTGGGTCATGTTGTAGGTTCTGGTTCCGCGAGTAGTCGCTGGCGTTGTGTTTCAGGTAGCCGTAGTTGCCGTTGAGGTGGAGGGTGTTGGTGATCCACCATGACAGGTTCGCCTGGAGGCCGAACATCGTCGGGGCGGCATAGTCATTATTGGGCCTCAGATATGAGGAGTAGTTGCTGTCATAGAGCCAGCCGCTGCCGTTCAGGTTCTGGCCGACCCAGAAGTTACCGTTGAGGAGAACGGCCATTGCCTTGTTGCCTGCCTTCTCGGGAACGATGGGTACTGAATACCTGAAGGCCACTGCCCAGGAATCGAGGTTCGTCTTTTCATAGTCGGTGGCGGTTGCGTTGACATAGCCCAGTCTCGTGCTGTTGTCCTGTCCGTAGTAGCCGCCCAATGCGAACTTCAGGTTCTGGGGGCCGATCTTGCCACAGCGGTCGGTCCAGTACGCGATCTCGCCCTGGAACCCCGGCCAGCTGCTTCTGGCGAAGCCGTCATTGGACTGACGGACGGCGCGGAAGCCTGACCATTCCGTCGCGGAGGTCAGACCGAACATGGCGTTGAACTCTTTCGTGAAGAAATAACGGAGAGCGATCTGGGGGGTCCTGATGCCCTTCATGTACTGGGCGAAGTCCAGGATGCTGACCGTCGGGACGTAGTAGGGCATGCCCCACTGCTGCCAGTTCTGGCCCATCATCAATTCCGCAGAATCCCACTTCAAGGTCATGAAGGCGTGCCTGAGCTGGAATCCACCATACTGGTTGCCCGTTGACGTGCCGCGGAAGTCGCCTTCGATGAAGGCACTCGTCTTGGCGCCCCACAGGTCGGGACCCTTGACGAGGAAGTTGAAGCGGGTCTCACCACCGCTCATGAAGGTGTTGCCGTACTCGTCGGCAAGGACCTTGCGTGAGGATGTACTTGACCGGGAAGCGTTGACCGCGTCCGCGTTGGCGTTCTGTGACGTCCAGCCGAGGTCGAACTTTACGAAGCCGCCAAATGTAACATCGTACCTGCTTGTCATGCTGCCTGCGTTGCTCACTGCGGGAATGATAAGGAGCATCGCAAACAGAAGGAAAACTGTTCTTTTCATGGTTTCCCCCTTCGGGATAGTATTTTAGAATCTCTGTCGAAACTGCTTTCTTTGAAGCTGTTGTTTGAAATTACTTTTTGAAGGCGTCCTTACGGGCAGTCTTTGAAATTACTGGTACGGCTTTTGATGTATCTGACAGTGTGCCGGTTTACCTCCTTCATTAACTTTTTTTAATTTTTATCAGCGCCCCCGGCGCTTGTCAAGGGCAATGAAAGTGGGTAGGGACCAATAGTCAGAAGGCAGGGACGAGAGGGGCAAAAAAATGTTCTCTCCCCCCCGCAAGCCCATTTTTTTCGTCCTACAGGTCCTAAGCGTCCTATTCGTCCTATTTGTCTTATTGGTCCCAGGACTCCTATTGGTCCTATAAGTTTTTTATAAGACCTATAGGACATATTGGACCCATAGGACGTTTAGGACCTATAGGACGAGAGGACCCTGTGCAGAGGGGGTGGGGGTTGTGGGGCTGTTTACAGCTTGTCTATCGCCTTGACCGCTTTGCGCACTTTTTTGGGAAGTTTGCGGGGGTTGCCTTTCCTGGGGTGAGGGCCTTCGTCGTAGTCGTCCTCATCTTTCGCCGCGAAGGCGGGCGCGGCCATCATTTCGGCAAGCTTCACGGGGGTGAGGAACGCGACGCCCCGCACCTTTGCCTCGTCGATGATGGCCCGGTCGGAGCTTACCACGATAAGACCCGCCGGCCGTTTGCGGATCCAGCCGATGATGACGTCATCGGCCGTCTCGCCCTGCCGGGAGTAGACGACCTCTATCCCGCGCACATTCTCGCTGTGCCTGCCCGGCGAAGGAGTGTCCCAGGCATCGAAGACGACGGTTATCCGAGCCGCCTTGGTCTTCTTGTACCGGGCGCACCTCTCAAGAAAATCCCTCCGAAGAAGGTCCATTGAGGCCCCTTTCTGCACGGAGGATGCGTTGATCCGATTGATGTAATTATAGCCGTCGATGACGAGATGCATAAAAAAACCCGTTTTAAGTTTTAGGTTTTAAGTTTTAAGTAAAAGACCAAAGAAAAAACCCGTTTTAAGTTTTACGTGTTACGTTTTAAGTGAAAGACAAGAAGACCCGGTCTCTTTCGGGGGAATAGCGGAGCATCCCGCTGCTTCGCTTGTTTCTTACTTAAAACTTAAAACTTAAAACCTAAAACTGAGGTCTGCAAACTTAAAACCTAAAACTTAAAACTTTTTCTCCTCATAGAAATCTTTGAGTATCCTGTCCAGGACGCCGTTTATGAATTCCCGGGAGTCTTCGCTGCCATATTTTTTGCCCATTTCGATGGCCTCGTCTATGGCGACCTTCGGGGGGACATCGCCGGAGAATATCATCTCGAAGACCCCGATCCTGAGGACGTTCTTGTCCACGTAGGCGATGCGCTCTATCCTCCAGTGTTCGCACGCCTTCCGGATGAACTCGTCTATCTGCTCCCGGTGGGTGCTGATCCCGGTGAGAAGAAGCCTTGCGTAATCGACGATATCCTGCTGGTACGGAAAGAGCGAGCAATACTTGGTGAGGGCGCGTTCCGGGTCTTCTCCGGCCGTCTCCACCTGGTAGAGCATCCTCAGGGCTAGCTCTCTCGCTTTCCGTCTGCGCACAAGTTGCTTTCCTTGATGAGATTGACCATCTCGATGGCGGATATGGCGGCGTCATATCCCTTGTTGCCCGCCTTGGTACCGGCACGCTCAATGGCCTGTTCTATGCTGTCGCTGGTGATGATCCCGAAGGCGATGGGTTTCTCCAGTTCCAGGGACGACTGGGCGATCCCCTTTGTCACTTCCGATGCCACGTAGTGGAAGTGAGGCGTCGCGCCCTTGATGACGGCGCCGAGGCACACGACGGCGTCGATGTCCTTCTTCTTTGCGAGCAGTTTCGCCGCCAGCGGGATCTCGAAGGAACCGGGCACCCGGTAGATGTCGATCTTGCTCTCATCGGCCCCGTGTCTCTTCAAGGCATCGAGGGCTCCTTCGACCAGCCGGTCCGTTATGAAGCTGTTGAACCTGCTTACGACGATTGCAAACCTGAAGCCTTTTGCGTTGAGCTTGCCCTCCCGTACCATGTTCACCCCTTTATATGTTGTTTAGGATATGACCCAGCTTTTTCTGCTTGGTCGTAAGATAGGCTATGTTGTCCTTCGTCGGCACCATCTCTATGGGAACCCTCTCCACGACGGTCAGGCCATATCCCTCAAGGCCCTTTATCTTCTTCGGGTTGTTCGTGAGAAGGCGCATCTTGCGGACGCCGATATCCCTCAGTATCTGTGCACCGATGCCGTAGTCCCTGAGGTCGGGAGAGAAGCCGAGGGCGATGTTCGCCTCGACGGTATCGTGGCCGCAATCCTGCAGGCTGTACGCCTTAAGCTTGTTGGCGAGACCGATGCCGCGGCCTTCCTGGCGCATGTAGACGAAAACACCCCTCTTTTCGTGCTCGATCATCTTGAGAGCTTTCTGGAGCTGCTCCCCGCAGTCGCAACGCATGGAGCCGAGGACGTCTCCCGTGAAGCATTCCGAGTGGACCCGGACGAGCACGGCGTCATCAGGCTTTATCTCTCCCTTGACGAGGGCGAGGTGGGTCTTGTTGTCCACGTCATTCTCGTATGCTATGAGCGTGAACTCGCCGCCGAACCTGGTGGGTATCCGCGTCTCGGCCACGCGGCGCACGAGCTTCTCATTCTTCGTCTTGTACTTGATGAGGTCGGCTATGGTGACGATCTTCAAACCATGTTTCTCGGCGAAGACCTCGAGGTCGGGCAGGCGCGCCATCGTGCCGTCCTCCTTCATGACCTCGCATATGACCCCCGAGGGGTTGAGCCCGGCAAGCCGGGCGAGGTCCACGGAAGCCTCGGTGTGGCCGACCCTCACCAGGACGCCCCCGCTGCGTGCGGCCAGCGGGAAGATGTGGCCCGGCCGGGATATGTCGTCAGCGGTGGATCGCGGGTCGACGGCGACCTGTACGGTCCGCGCCCGGTCGTAGGCGGATATGCCCGTTGTGATACCCTCTTTTGCCTCGATGGAGACGGTGAAGGCCGTGTTGTAGGGAGACGTGTTATCCTGTACCATGAGAGGAAGCTCGAGTTGCTTCACTCTTTCCTCGGTGAGGGACAGACAGATGAGGCCGCAGGCGAACCGGGCCATAAAGGTGATC
>MVQQ01000189.1 GCA_002067555.1 Syntrophorhabdus sp. PtaB.Bin184 | reverse complement strand
CGGGTATCAGAGCCTTATGCAGATGATATCCCCCGGCGGCCGCCTCTACGAGCAGAGGGAGGCCGCCTACGAAGGCTTCCGTGCCATACCGGGGATAAGCTGCGTCAAACCCATGGGAGCCCTGTACCTTTTTCCGAAGGTCGACGTCAAGAGGTACAACATAAAGGACGACCAGAAATTCCTCCTCGATTTCCTGACGGAGAAAAAGGTCCTCATGGTCCAGGGCACGGGTTTCAACTGGCCCGCCCCCGACCATTTCCGCGTTGTCTTCCTACCCACCGTGGAGGAGATAAAGAGCGTGGCGCAGAGGATGGCGGAATTTCTCAAAGAATACAGGCAGTAAAGACGGTTTTAAGTTTTACGTTTTAGGTTTTAAGTCAAGAAAAACCGTTTTAGGTGTTAGGTTTTAAGTTTTAGGTAAAAGACCGGAAAAGCCAGGTCCTCTTCCGGGAAATAGGTGGGCACCCAACCACCACTCTGTTCGCCTTGGTCTTCCACTTAAAACTTAAAACCGTCTTGTTAGCACTTAAAACGGTTTTTCAAATATTTCTATTATCGTTCTGACAAGAGTGGGCAGTGAGGGGTCCCGGGCGCCCATTACAATGATGCAGTCGCCTTGCTTCGCGTCGGCGGAGAGTCTTTCGAGCAATTGCTTGCGGTCTTGCACCGCCTCGGCGTGGAAGGCGACGGGGCCAAGGCCGTCGATGATGTCCTGCGAGGAGATGTCCCTTTGGGCAGTGCCGCCGGCGTAGTAGATGGGAAGAAGATAGAGGCTGTCACTATCCCGGAAGAGGGAGCGGAAGGCGGCGATATACTCGTTCCTGAGGAAGCGTGTCGGTCCAAACCCGTGGGGCTGGTAGACGGCTATGATGCGGCCGGCGAGGCCCCGGGCGGCGGTGACGGCGGCGGATATCTTGGCCGGGTTGTGGGCGAAATCGTCGACGACGGTGATGCCCCGCCGCGTTTGTGTTATGGAGAAACGGCGGGCAACCCCGCGAAATCCCCTGACGGCAGCGGCGAGAGTCTCCGCATCGCAGCCGAGATGTTCGCAGACACACAGCGCCGCGCGGAGGTTCTCGAGGTTGTGGCCTCCCGGAAGGGGGAGCTGGTAGTCGATGCCCCCGCGGGTGAGCCTGACGGATGTCGCCTGGAGCTCCTCCCCGTCGGGATGCCACGGGGCGGCGCCGTCACGTCCGAACCTCAGCGTCGCCGGAAGGGTGACGAGAAGTGGGTCATCGGCATTGGTGGCGGTCCAGGAGGACCGCGATATGAGCGTCGCGAAAAGCCCCTGGATCTCGTCGATGTCCTTATGGTCTTTGGAGATGTTGAGGACGACGGCGATGGCGGGAGAATACTTGACGAGTGTCCCGTCGCTCTCGTCCGCTTCCACGACGAGGAGGTCCGAGCCGCCGGAATAGGCGTTGCCGATGAGCCCCTGTTCTTCGAGCCTCGTGAGCGGAGCGCCGCTGATAAGGGACGGAGACTTTCCGCAGGCGGAGAGGAATTCGAATATCATCGCTGTCACCGTCGATTTGCCGCTCGTGCCGGCAACGGCTACGGTCCTTCTCGACGCGATGATCGACGCGAGAAGATCGGAACGATGTACGACGGGTATGCCCCTCGTCCGGGCGGCGGCGATGTCGGGATTCGTTTCCTCGATGGCCGTGGATACACACAGGGCGTCGGTCTCCCCGGTCACACCGGTCCCGTCCTGGCTCGCGATCGCGCACCCGAGTCCCTCGAGGGAGCGGCGCATGGGAGCGGTATCTTCGCTTTCCAGCAGACGGTCCGAGCCGGAAACCCCTATCCCTTCGAAGCGCAGGTACTGGGCGAGGGCGCTCATCCCGGTGCCGAAGATGCCGGTGAAATGAATGTTCCGGCAGGGCTTTTCCGCGACGACCAGGGCGGGCGGGTCGATGTAGAGAAGGGTGCCCTCGGGGACCCTTTCGAAAAGGTCTGCCATGTCGGTATTGCGCAAGGTCAGGCACCCATGGGTAAAGGGGGTGCCGACAAGGTCTTCGCGGTTGGTCCCGTGGATGTAGATGTACCGCTCGCGGGAGTCTACGCCGGGACCCCGGTTGATCCCTTCCTCAAGCCCCTCGAGGCGGAGGATGCGGGTGAGGATAAGGTTGTCCTCTCTTGAGACCCCGTCCCAGTCGGCCCCTGTATCCCTGCGGT
Source organism: Syntrophorhabdus sp. PtaB.Bin184 (assembly GCA_002067555.1). GTDB lineage: Bacteria > Desulfobacterota > Syntrophorhabdia > Syntrophorhabdales > Syntrophorhabdaceae > Delta-02. Next base: position 11,891 of record MVQQ01000189.1, on the reverse strand, counting down.
CTCGGAATATCCGCCCGAGAGGTGCACCGGAGCCGATCTTCTCGCAGATGCGGTGAAGGCCGGGAGGCGTCTTGAGGGAATCCTCGCGCGTGCCGACCCCGAGGCGCGACGTGGAGGCAGGGTAGGTTCTGATGACGCGATCCCCCTCGCAAAGGAAAAGCATTTGCTCCTCCACGGAAGCGAGGAGATACTGGTCCTTCGGATCGGCGAGATCCTTCAAGAGGGTGTTGTAGATACCGGTCAATCGGGGCCTGTCCATCTCGCTTTGCCTTTTGGATCGTTATTGATGAGGCAATTATTGATACCATCGGCGGTTCGAGGATTCAAGAAGAAGTTGATCGCAGGTTTAGCTCAAGGGTTCGACCGTTCAGGGGTAAAGGGGCCCAGGAACGCGCACTCGTTCTTCACATCGCGATGCTACGGTGTCTTTTGACATGCGCATACGGCCTTGCTATATTCGTCGGAATCCTATGATGCGAACTCTTTATCGACACGCAAGGAGAGATGAATGACACTGCAAGAAGAGATAAGAGAGGTTTTTTCGGGCGTCCCGGCGCAATTCTCTGAGAAGAAAGGGGTGACCACGGTGGAATATGTCGTGGCCGAGCGGAAGTCTTTTCTTTCGAGGAAGAAGGTGACCTACATAGCGAGATACCGTATAGTGGAAGACGCGCGGGAGGTCCGGTTCACGGAGATGCTCAAGGAATCGGGGTCAGGCATATCGAGCGGCGGTTTCGATGACGACAGTCCATCCGGTTTCGGATTCAAGAAAACGACGTACAAAACGGGGATGGGCGGCCGGGAAGGCACCATAGAGGAACAGTCGAACCTTTTGGGCAGCAAGTACAGCTACACCTTCGACTTCAAGGCGACGCGGGCCGCCGTCCAGAAGAAAGTGGAGGATGCGGGCTACGCCTTCAAGTACCAGATAACACCAATCGGCCTGTGAAAGGCGGTTCAAGAGTTCAAAGGTTCAAGGGCGTTGGAGACGTTTCAGGTCTCAGGTTCCAGGTTTCAAGCTGGCCTCGGGTTTGGGGGTCCGCTTCAAGTCAAAGTGGCCCCTGAACACGTCGGGGATGCTCTCCGATAGGTCATGGCCGAATTGTCTGTGCCTTATCCATGAAGAGCCTGCCCTCGGGCGTCAGATGCGAACCCTCCGGTTTTTTTTAAGCTTTCACCACGAGGTGCGATAATCCTGTTGACCTGAGACGGAATTGCCATGTCCGTCTTGTGGTTTAGGGTCAGGAGAGAGACATCTTATGCGCGATACAAAATACATGGCCATTCCTCCCGGCGCGATACTGCCGGGAAGCCTGCCGAGATTCAAGATATACGTCCTTGCGCCCGATGGGCGCTACATCCTGTGGGCGCGCTCGGGCAACGAGGTCGGCAGGGACCGGCTCGCCATGCTTGCCGAGATGGGGCAGAAAGAGGTCTTCATCGACCTCGACGAAGAGATCAAGTACGAAAAGTATCTCGAGAGCAATCTGGGGACCATCCTCGAAAACCAGGCGATGCCCGACGACCAGAAGGCGGAGGTCTTCAGCAGGGTCTCCACGAATGTCGTCAAGGACACCTTTGAAACGTCTCTGGGCCTCGGCACCATGCAGCCTGAATCGTTGCGGCGGACGCAGGCCCTTGTCAATCACTCCCTCATGTTCATAGCCGAGTCCAATTCCCTCAAGCCCCTGGCGAAGATGATCGGCCACGACTACAAGACCTACGAACATGCCACAAAGGTCCTGTGGTTCACGGTGGCCTTCCTGAGGCGTAACCCCGATGTCCTCACCCAGATAGTCCCCGACATAGAAGCGTACCACGAGGTCCAGGTGAAGGAACTCCTGAAGCAATGCGGCGTAGGGGCCATGCTCCACGACATCGGGAAGGTCTTTGTCGCCCCGGAGATACTCAATAAGAACGGCCCCCTCGACGCCGTGGAATGGGAGATCATCAAGCGCCACCCGTTGACGAGCTTCGCGATGCTTGCCGACACGGAGACCCCCGTGTTCGTCAAAAAGGCCATACTTCAGCACCATGAGGACTACAATGGCGAAGGCTACCCCATGGGTCTCAAAGGGAAGAACATCAACGTCCTCGCCCGTGTCCTGAGGATAGTCGACGTCTTCGACGCCATGACGTCGCGGCGACCCTACAAGGAGGCCTTCTCTCCGATGGAGGCGGCACGGATCATGGTCGGAACGCCGAACGGGGATGCCGCTTCGACGGACGATCCGGGACGGGATGCGCGCGACCTCGGCATGAAGAAATGCTTCGATGAGAAACTGCTCAAGAAGTTCATAGTGTTCCTGGGCAAAGTGTCGTCGGAGATGTGATCCGCCGGGGATCGGAAGGGGCTCAACGCTTCTTCAGTCGCAATAAACCCTTGCAGTCTTAATCCAAAATTAACAATTGGCTTTTACTATGAGGCAGTGAAACGGCTTTGCAAAGCGCAAAGGATGAGGTAATCTCATAGTATGACAAGCCAATTAATAGCGGTCGTGGACGACGAGCCGGACATACTGGAACTGGTGTCGCTCCACCTGAAGAGGTCGAACTTCCGTGCGAGCGGGTTTGCCGACGCGCAGTCCTTCTACCAGTTCCTGGCGAAGGAGGTACCGGACCTCGTCATACTCGACCTCATGCTTCCCGACGTGGACGGGTTGGAGATCTGTAAGTACTTGAGGGCGCAGGAGCGTTTATCCTCCATCCCCGTGATCATGCTCACGGCAAAGACGGAGGAGACCGACAAGGTGATCGGTCTCGAACTCGGCGCCGACGACTACGTGACGAAGCCCTTTTCTCCCCGTGAGCTTGTTGCCAGGGTGCGAGCGGTCTTGAGGCGGCATGGCCGGAGTGGGGACGATGTCCGCAAAATCGTTATTTCCGGGCTCGTTGCCGTCGATCTCGACAGGCACGAGGTGGAGGTCCAGGGGAAAAAGGTGGAGCTGACCCCGACGGAATTCAGGATACTCGAGCTCCTCGCCTCGCGCCGGGGCCGCATCCAGTCCCGGGACCAGATACTGACCCATCTCTGGGGGGACGAAAAGTACGTCATAGACAGGACCGTTGACGTCCATATCAGGCATCTGCGCGAGAAGCTCGGGAATGCGGCCCACATCATAAAGAATGTCCGTGGTGCGGGGTACAGGGTGGAGGAATGAAGCGCTCCCTTTTTCTCAAGATCTTCGGCGGGTATCTCATCCTCACCATCGCCCTTTCCGGCCTCATCGTCCTCATCTCGTCCTATTTCGTCCGCAGTTACCAGATAGAAAGGACCGCGCGGGAACTGAAGGAGATCGCCATCGTCCTTGGCGAGCGAACGCCAGGGATGACGTCGGAGAGCGGTGGTGCCGTGATCGACCGCTTTGTGAAGGAGATGGGGAAGAAGATCAACACCCGCATTACCCTCGTTGCCCCTGACGGCAGGGTCATCGCCGATTCCGAGGAAGACCCTGCCAGGATGGAGAACCACCGCATGAGGATCGAGATCTCTCAGGCACTTGAGGGCGGCACGGGGCGGTTCCTGCGCGTAAGCGGCACCCTCGGCCAGGAGATGCTCTACATCGCCATCCCCGTGGTGAGGGACGGAAAAACCCTGTACGTGCTTCGTGTCAGCAAGTTCCTCAGGGACATAAAGACCGTCTCCCGGGAATTGAATGGGAAGATATTGCTCGTGACCGCCGTCATCCTGGCGGCGGCGCTCATCGGGGCGTTCATTTTCGCGCGGACCGTCTATCGGCCGATCGGCGAATTGAGCGTCGCCATAAAGCGGGTGGCCGGCCATGATTTCAATACCCGCGTGTTGCTTAAAGAGCAGGACGAGCTCAAGGAGGTCGCCGACAGCTTCAACGATATGACCGATGAGATGCAGGGGCTTTTCACGGATCTCACCCGTCAGAAGGAAGAGCTGAATTCCATCATCTCCTCTCTGCAGGAAGGGCTTCTCGTGCTCGACTCCGAGGAGAGGGTGCTTCTTCTCAACGACAGCCTGAAGACCCTGATGGGCCGCGACGTAAAGGTAGGAAGGCCATACTGGGAGGCCATCCGGGAGCCTGCACTCAATGAACTGGTGAGCAGGGTCCACGTCGAGAGGCGCAACTTTGTCGGGGAGATGACGATTGACGGCGCGGTTTTCCTGTGCAGCGCCACGTACCTGAGCTCCCGGGAAGAGATCGTCCTTGTCTTCCATGACATCACCGAGATCCGTAAGCTCGAGAAAATAAAGAGCGATTTTGTCCTCAATGTTTCCCACGAACTGCGCACGCCTCTCACGTCCATCAAGGGGTTTGTCGAAACCATGGAGGCCGATGGAACGCTTTCGGAGGAACAGAGACATTACCTCACGATCATCAAGCGGAACACGGCCCGGCTTATCAATGTCGTGACCGACCTGCTGACGCTATCGAGGTTGGAAGAAAAAAGCCCGGTCCTCGAACTGGAGCCGGTGGACATACGTGACCTCGTCGAAAGAGTGCTCAGGATCTTCGAAGAGCAGATACGCGCGAAGGGTTTCAGCGTGGATGTCAGGGTGCCCCGGGACCTGCCGCCCGTGATGGGTGACGCTTTCAGACTCGAGCAGGTCTTTGTCAATCTTCTTGACAACGCTATCAAATACATTGATGCGGGAGGGATCACCGTGGAGATGGAGACCCGCGGCAACACCGTGGTCATCTCCGTCGCCGACACGGGTCCGGGCATTCCTTCGGAACACATCGACCGCATCTTCGAGCGCTTCTACGTTGTCGACAAGTCGAGGTCAAAGAAGCTCGGCGGCACGGGTCTCGGCCTTTCCATCGTCAAGCACATCGTCCTTCTCCACAACGGAAGGATCACGGCGCAAAGCACCCCGGGAAAGGGCGCGAGATTCATCATCACCCTGCCCGTCGGGGGGCGCGATCCAGCGGACGCCTGATCCTTAACAGAAAAATCATCGGTCCTCAATCATTCATTAACATCAGCGGCATATAACTGTTACCAGGGGAAAATCCCGGAAGAAAGGAGGTACAGCATGGAAGTGATCTATTTTTCGAAGGAGGGGCCTGAAAAGACCCGCCGCCTGCTTGAGGCCGTGGGACGCGGGGCCGGGGATCGGCGCATGATCGCCGTTTCCGATATCGAGGAGTTCAAGAGGCAAATTGCCGCAAAACGCGGCAAAGAGAACCTGGCTGTCATCGTCGCCCCGGACGAACAGACCCTTATCGACGTTTACTTTGCCCGTTCACTTCTGAACGGGGTATCGAGCGTTCTTGTCCTGCCCGATCAGGAAAGTGTTACAGTTGCCCTCGGTTTCCGTATTCGGCCCGATCACACACTTCCCGCCGATGCCGGCGCAGGAAAAATAGCCTGGGCGGTGAGGAGCATCCTGCGGGAGAGGGGCCGCGGATACACCCTGTCCCGGGAGGGCGCAGCGGCCGGGGGCGGAACGCCGCCCGACCGCTGCGCCCCGGGGGATGGACAAAGGGCGGCAAATTTTTGATACGCCGGCGATAGCGGAGAAGAGCATGAGAAAGGAAGGCATAAGAAAACGGGTTGTGTTCCGCTTAAATGACAGGGAAGCCCGCCAGGTGTTCCTGGCCGGTTCCTTCAACGCCTGGGATCCTTCCGGCCTGCCCCTGAGGAAGGACGCCATGGGCTCCTGGAAAACGACTGTGGCCCTTGAGAGCGGTATCTATCAATATCGATTCATCGTAGACGGTGAATGGAAGAAGGACCCTTTATCTCCGGATGGGAGGATAGACGGGTCCGTGGCCTGCCACTCGGTGCTGGTGGTATAGCGCTCGAGAACCGCGGCATCCGCCACCCATCCCACTCACATTTATTCAGAAGAGAACCCCGCTTCATCCCCTTGTTGACGATTCCCGCCGATGGCGGGGTTTCTTTCACGAACCCGGCAGGGCGGCGGGCGGAACTGCCGGAGGGATAACCCCGTCGGCCTGGGCCGACCTCTCCTGCTGTCTCCCGTCAAGCATCTCCCGTATCCTTCGCGAAAGCACTTCAACAGAGTAGGGTTTCTGGATGACACAGGCACCGTTCGTGTCCTCTTCGGATCTCCCGCCGTGAACGGCGTTGTACCCTGTCACGAACAGCGAGGGAACGGCGGGGCGTATCAGGTCCATCTCCCTGTAGGCCTCAAACCCGCTCTTTTTCGGCATGACGGTGTCGAGGAGCACGAGGTCGACCTCTCCGCAGTGCTTCCTGAAGACGCGGACGCCTTCTTCCCCGTCACGGGCCGTGAGAACGCGGTATCCCAGGAGTTTAAGAAGGTCCGAGACGGTCTCCCTGAGGTCGCTGTCGTCCTCGACTACGAGGACGGTCTCCCCGCCGCCCTTCATCGATCCCCCTTCCGTCCGTGATGTCGCTTGCGCGGGTTTCTCGGTGCTAGAGGGGAGATAAACGGAAAAGCTGGTTCCCCTGCCAGGCTCGCTCACCACATCTATGAAGCCTCCGTGTTGACGTATGATGCCGTATACGACGGACAACCCAAGGCCCGTCCCGGTCTCTTTCGTTGTGAAGAAGGGTTCGAATATGTTCTCCACCACATCCGGGCTCATCCCGACGCCCGTATCGGAGACGCTCAGCACCACGTACGTGCCCGTCTTTGCCACGGGATGAAAGGAACAGAAATCGCTGTCGATAACAACGACGTCCGTCTCTATGGTCAGCACGCCGCCGTCGGGCATGGCCTCCCGGGCGTTCACGACAAGATTCAGGATGACCTGGTTGATCTGTGCCGTGTCGACCTTGATGAAGGCAAGATCGCTGTGAGCGACGATCCTCATGTCGATGTTCTCGCGAAGCATCCTGCGCATCATCTTCTCGAATTCCCGCACCATTTCGTCCAACCTGACGGGTTTGAATTCGAGGATCTGGCGCCGTGAGAAGGCCAGCAGTTGCTTTATGAAATCGGAGGCCCGCATGACGGCGCTTTCGATGACCGTGCAGCGCTCCACCACCTTTTGCGCCCCGGGGTTTTGCATCTTCATGAGCTGGGTATTCCCAAGGATGACGCCGAGCATGTTGTTGAAGTCGTGCGCAATCCCTCCGGCGAATCTGCCCACCGTCTCCAGTTTCTGTGACTGAACGAGCTGGTGCTCGACCTCGCCGAGCTTCTTCAGCTTATCCGCCATTTCCTTCATGGCCGTGAGCAGCCAGGCCGTCTCGTCCCTTCCAGAGGCGTCGATCTCCACGGAAAGGTCCCCGCTTCCCAGCCGGTTGGCGACATGGACGGCCTGTTTCAGGGGGGCCGTGATGCTCCGGGTGAGAAGGACGGCGGCCGAGGAGGCGGTCCCGAGAACAGTAAGGCCCATGATGACGAACATAAAGCTCGTGAAACGGTAGGTGCGCGTCGCCGCCAGGTAGCTGGCGTTGGCCTCTTCCTTCTCGTAGCCCACGAGTTCCGAACACACCTGACGGACAACGGAGCCGGTCGTACGTGACGTTTCGAGAAAAGTCCCCGCCGCCTGTCTGTGTCTGCCGGTACGGGCGAGTTCGATGACCCTCGAGTTTTCCCTGGCGGCCTGTTCAAGATTCTGTTGCATTCGCCTTAGTATCTCTGTGCCATACCGCGTTTCCTCGAGCTTTGCCAGCGCTTCCATGGCGTTTTCGCATGTCTTGCGCGCTGTCATGACGCGGACATATTCCATTGCAGTGGTGGGTTCTTCCCTGGCGACGATCATGTTGAGGATGGCGTTGTCGATGACGTGAACGGAATCCTGGATCATTGTTGCGTACCAGATCTTCACCGTGGTCCTGCTTGCCAGCTCCTCGAGTCTTTCATTGAGCCTGTTCATGCTGACAATGCCGAGAACGATGAGGGCGATCATAAAGGCGACGATCAGCCCGAGACCTATCGACAAACGCGCCGCTATCCTGAATCTTCGCAAATTCATCCTTCCCGCCTTCCGTGAGGTCCCTTCTTCCTTGTTCGTATAGTGTCTATTTTCCGGTTGCTTCCCGGTACCTGAAAACCGGGCTGCCGCCATGGGTAACCGTGCCGAGAAGCGCGTCCGCATTTTTTCTCGCATTTTTCGGCAAGGGTGCGTAATGCAGGAAAGGAGCATGTTTCTGACCCTCGTGCACGATAAAGGACAGAAGCTTCACCAGATCTTCCGCCCTTTCCCGGGTCCTTCCGCCGTAGTTTTGCTCCCGGTAGAGCGCTATCCAGGTAAGCCCGCTGATGGGGTAGCCGTCGGGAACGGAGGTGTCCGTCAGCGAGTAGTCAGAGCTCGATGCAAGATCGATGGATGCGGCCGCGGTGACGCTCTTTACTGTCGGCATGACGAATCGACCCGATCTGTTTCTGAGTGCCCCGAAGGTCATCTTGTTACCGATGGCATACACGAGTTCCACGTACCCGATGGACCCCGGGATCTGCCCGACGAGACCGGCAACCCCCGGATTGCCCCGCGCTCCCTGCCCTGCGGGCCACTTGAGGGACGTTCCCTTTCCGATCCTGTCGTTCCACTCCCCGCTTGTCTTTGCCAGATAGTCGCTGAAGATGAAGGTGGTGCCGCTTGCATCGATGCGGTAAACAACGGCGATGGGGATATTGGGCAAGGCGGAAGATCGATTGGCGGCCGCTATGCGCGGGTCGCTCCAGCGTTTGATCCGGCCGAGGAAGATGTCGGCGATGACATCCGGTGTGAAGCGTAGTTTCGGATTGCCCGGCACATTGTAAACAACGGCCACGGCCCCGACGCAGGTCGGTATGTTGAGGACCGTCCCGGAACCTGTATCCGACGGCCCCTGGACTGCCATCTTGTCCGTTCCCGCAAAGTCGACGGTCCTTGTCGCGAGAAGCCTGAGTCCTTCCCCGGAGCCAACGCCCTCATAGCGGACCTTCACGCCGTGTGATCGCTGGTACATGTTGAAGAGCATTTCATAGAATGGCTGGGGAAAGGTGGCGCCGGCGCCCTTGAGCTCCGAGGCGGCCGGGGCAGGCAGGGCGCTCATCGCGGCAGGAAGGATAAAGAGGAGAAGAATCAGGAATAATAAGCGGCTACGTGCCATGGTTCCCGTCCTTGTGTCGGTTCGATGTATCACAGTATATACGGGGAGAGTGTTAATATGTTCCGCATGTAACGGTTAATTTATTGTTAAGAGGCGATTCAGATCCTGTCCCGGCGCACGTAGAAGAAGAGATCGGAGGCAGTCACGGTGCTTCTTCCCTGGAAGAGGAACAGCATGACCCAGAGGGTCTCGATGAAGATGAGGTAGAAGGTGCCGGAGATGGCTGAAAACCCTTTCGATAGCGCCGGGACAGGGACGGCGGCGGGTTCTTTTCCGAGAGTGAAGACAACGAGGAACGAACATACCGCCATGATAAGGGACATGAGCTGGTAGACGCTGACCTTTCCCGTGCCGCGGTGGTCGAGACGGAGAAATTCGGAAACGAACCGCCATGCCTGCGTGACGACGACGGCAACGAGAAAGGATAGACCGATGCGCCCCGTGAGGAAGAGGTACGCCGATATGAGGCCCGCCGCAAAGCAGATGACCGATGTCAGAGTTTGCACGGGGATGAGAGGTGCGCCGTCCAGGCCGCCCTCATAGGCAGCCTTCTTCAGCCTTCCTGAAAACGTGGTGGTGAAGGGACTGAAAAGACGGGCGAGGCGCGGAGAGCACCTGTCGAGAGGTTTTCCGTAGCAGCATCCAAAGCTTATGCAGCCCAGCCGGCCCATTCCCTCGCCGATGGCGTAGGACCCTGCCAGTGCGGCGAGCGTGGCCATGACAGGCAGAGAGGCAAGGCCCGCGGCGTTGATCCCCGATACGATGAGAGGAGCCGCGATGAAACCGGTGAATGTGGCTCCTCCGACGGTGAAGGTGTTCCCCTTTTTCTCCACGAGCCGGGCGATGAGGCGTGCCGAGGGTGCGCATATCGCGATCATGGCAACTGCGGGAAGGGTTATTGCCCTCAAGGGGTACCCAAGGGACCCCATCAGAATGCAGAAGAGCGTCACGGCGGCGCATTGGGCTGTGGCGAGGATGAGGCCGTAATAGGTGATATTCATCCCCGTCCAGAGGCTCTCCGACCTCTGTCGGAGGGGCACCGAGGCGAGTATCTGCCGGTCGGCGCGGGGAAGCCTTGCCGAACCCCACCGGATGACTATGCCGCCCGCGGCGGCGAGGAGGATGATGAATATTTCGTTGGTCATGGGCTTCCCCCCTGTTACGTGATATTCGCCCTCACGCTCCCGTTCTCAGGCGGTGCGCTTGAGCAGTCCGTCGTCGTCCGTGAAATGGTACGGGTCGTGCCTGAGATTGACCAGGGTGGAGATGTCGTAGACATTTCCCGCCACGACGTGGCCGGGCATGACTCGGTGATCGGATTTGAAGATGGTATCGGCATGGAGGAGGAGTATCTCCTCCGACCCGGCCATGTCGGCGACGGCCCTCAGATTTTCCGGTTCGTTGTCAATATAGGCACACACACGGTACCCTTTTTCCCGGAAGTGCCTGATTCCTTCCGCTTTCAAGGCCGCGATGGTGCCTTCCCAGGAATTGGCCTTCATGAAAAGGAGATCCTCTGTGAAGGCCACCCCCTTTCGGGCGCCGAGGACGTTGAGCGACACGAGGGTGTCCTTTTTAAGCGTCTCGGGCCTGCCGGTGTTGAGCCCGACGACGGTGCCGGGTCTCTCCTGGAACCACCGTATCACCTCGAAGACGCCGCTGAAGGGAACATGAGCGTACGGGTCGGCAGCCATTGCCAGGAAGAGCGGTTCGTAGCGATAAAGGACCTTGAGCTGGTGGTCTCTTGAGACCTTGAGCCTGTCGAGGAACCCGGTGACATGTTCCTCGTGGAAATCGATGTCGTCAACGGTGACGCCCCCGAAATGGTCCGTGCCATGCTCTTCATCAAATCTTTTCAACACGTTATAGATCATGTATCGCATGTCCAGTATAGTGCCGTCTATGTCGAAGAGGATGATGAGCGGTCTGCCGTCGTGACGGTCGTACATTCGCCTGTGGTGTGTCGCGAGGATCTGCATCCAGTGGTTCATGTGATGTCTCCCGTTTTCGAAGGGATCGTAACCCTTTCCTGTTAAGAATGATTGAATACTGACAGAACATACCGTTATCATTCCGGCCTTTCGTCGTCCACGGCGCTCCGGGCCGCGACGGAGGAGCGCACCTTGACCTCGGTCTCGACGAATACGCGGCCGAACCAGCCATTGAAACGATTCGAGGCACGACGATTGTAAAGGTTGGACACGATGTCGCTGGCGAATTCCACCTTTCCCTTCTGGAACACGAGGACGTCGGCACTGCTGCCGGGACGGTAGAGGCTTTTTGGGGCCCCCTTTTTGAGGAACATTCCGGGGTGGATGCTCCGGGGATTGTCGTAACGCTCCTCACTGTAACACTGTACGATGTCCCCGATCATCAGTGCGACAACCTCTATCATGGCAACGAGCCCAACCCCGGTGCCCCCCGGCACGTCGGTGTCCATGACGGTCACGACACGCCTGTTCAGGGAATAGGGAGTCATGACCCTGACGACCGCTGCCGGATTGCAGGAATGATAGGCTCCATCGACCTCGTATATGTCGCGGACGATGCCCGAGACGGGGACGTGATTATAGTGGTACTTTTCCGGGGTGAGCCTGAATACGGCGAAGTCTCCGTCCCGGAAGGCTCGAATCCATTCATCCTTGTCTTCCCCGAAGAGCCTGTTGAACTCGAAGAACTTTTCCTTCAGAAAGAGCATGCCGGTGTCGCAGAACGAACCCGTCACCATCCGGGCGTCGGCTGGAGATACAATGCACGCCGGGTCTTCCGGCATGGGACGGCAGTCCCAGTATCGTATCTTCCTCTCGAAGATCCTCCTGGGCGTGGTCAGGTTCCGGGGATCATCGCAGCATTCGGAAAGGTCGATGCCCGATCGGCGCGCG
>MVQQ01000188.1 GCA_002067555.1 Syntrophorhabdus sp. PtaB.Bin184 | reverse complement strand
TTGGGCACCGGAAAACTCCTTGTCATTATGGATAAAGAGCGATCCGTCTTGAGACGGGCTAAAGGAAGGGCATCATCCCGGGCCGCGCTGAAAAACTGCCGAGGATGCTGGACAGACGTGACGCATCCGTCTCACCGCTCGATATGGACATTCCGGCATATAGAGTGCATAATTTGACTGGAAAGGAGGAAGGCGTCTCGTCAGTCCAGGTGAAAACGAATAAGGTCCTTGAACCCTCGAACGGGTCACTGCGGCCGAGAACGGGCAGGAAAAAGGAGGATTAAATGAAAAAAACGATGATTTTACTGTTCACCGTGCTGTTGGTCTTGATGGTGTCCATCGCTTATGCACAAGAAAAGCAGATGAGCGATCGAACTGAACTATCTGCCAAGGAACAGATTGAATACTTAAGTGATTCCATCAAGACATATGACGGCATTATAGAGGATATTGACAGAGTTATCGATATCTATCAGAAGCAGAGAACTTCCATTATTGAAGAGCGTGCCAGACTCGGTATTTATAAAGAGATCCTGGTATCCTCCAACCAGAAACAGCTGAAAGTAAGAGGCGCCGGGAAGGAAATTGTAGGTTATACAGCTGCCGCTGCCTTAGGTGCGGCGACTCCTGCAGGAGGTGTGGCTTTGGCTGTAGGAACAGGGATCAACGCAGCTCTTGATCACTCGATAAAAGTAGTGGAACAACACAACAAGAAAATAGAGGAAAAGTTAAAAGAACAGCGAGAATGGAAGGCTTCGCATCCAGGTAAAAGACAGTGATGAAGAACCGGGGGACACAAAGACCCCGCGCCGCCAGGAGGACTTCCTTAAGAGGTGAATAAGCCTCTCAGACAAGCCTTGGTTCCTTCCTCTCCGCGATGTCTCTTCCCTTCTCACGGCAACGCCTAAGGTGTCGGAGCATCTTCTCCATTGCGGCGATGTCGATGCCCCAGTGCTTCATCTCATAACCCTGACTTCTCCTGATCAACGTCTCGAGGCTGAAAACCTTTCCGCCGCCAGACAGGCTGTGTTCGGATTCGTCTCGAATAATTTCGATAATGTCACAACGGTCTCGTCCTTTATCGCCTCGTCCGATTGCAGACTCTTGAGCCAGTTTGTTTCGAGTTCTTGTATGGTCATCCCAAAAACATCCCGCCATGGTCTGTTCTTCCGACCGGAAAGCTGATAGAACTCTTTCATCTTGTTGATCCCGTAGGTCCGAATCAGGTAGTTGCCGAATGAACCCGCTTCGGCATAAGCCCTGGTTTGTCTGGCTCTGTCAAAGACAGAGGGAAAACCATCCCCACTGACTCTCATCCCCCATGATTCATGATCCGGCCCCAATTCGCTGAGGGGAACAAGCGATCCTGTCTTCAAGAAAGAGAGAACCCATTCGTCAGAGCTGAATCCGCACCCGGGGAACGTCAATGGATTGCCGAGACGCTCCTCTGTTGGGATACCCATCATGTTGCGGATCAGTTTGTCCTGGTGGAAGAGAATGGCGCTTGTCAGTTTGTGTACCATTTCCTGCGGATCTCTTTCGGAACCAAAAACCCAAACGACTCGCGCAGGTCGAGCGGCGCCTCTTGTCCAGCGAAAGACACTCACATAATAGTCACGCTTGCGTGGCGAACCGAAAATGACCTCTATCTTTCCAAATTCATCTATCCCGGAATCGGCAGCCCAGAACTCAAGGATACGCTCCAACACTGTTTGTGCTTGATCGGCCAGGATCTGCAGTCTATCATCCGAGAGTTTATTGCCGCCATCGCTCACGATGAGGTACCGCGTCTCTATGATTCTGCTTGATGCCTGCGACAAACCGGTTATCAATGGTCCGGCCAACAGGATCAACACTACGAGCATTCTTCTGGTCATTGACTTTTTCCCCCTTCGTTGCCGTGGGGCTTGTGTACTATTTCCCGGACCTTCTGGAGAAGCCTGTCGAGCGTCAGGGGCTTGGCGATGAAATCGATCTCCCTGCCCTCTATCCCTTTTTCCAGGATGACATCCTTCGTGTATCCGCTCGTGAAGAGTACCCGGACACGCGGATCCATCCGGTGCATCTCTTCGTAGACCTCGCGTCCGTTCTTTTTCGGCATCACGGAATCGACGATGACAAGGTCGACATCCCTGTGCTGCCTGAACTTCTCTATCGCGTCCTCGCCGTCCACGGCCTCGATGGTCCTGTACCCGTATTCCTGAAGGGCCTCCCGCATGAACCGTCTCACCTCTTCGTTGTCTTCGGCGATGAGGATCGTCCCGGTCCCCACGGAAAGGGGGACCGCCGCTTCCTCTTCGCGGTCCGTCTTCGCCTGCACCACGGGAAGATAGATGCGGAAGGCGCTCCCGCGGCCCGGCTCGCTTTGCACGGTAATGTACCCGTCGTGCTGTTTCACGATGCCGTACACCGTGGCAAGCCCGAGCCCCGTGCCCTTGCCGGTCTCTTTCGTTGTGAAGAAGGGGTCGAAGATCTTCCGCTGCGTCGCTTCATCCATACCCTCGCCGGTGTCCGAGATGGTTATCATCACGTACCGTCCCGGCCTGCCGAACCCGTGGACCCTGATGAACCTGTCGTCGATGTCCGCGATATCGGTCCTTATGGTGAGCGTGCCTCCCCTCGGCATGGCGTCTCTCGCGTTGGTGACGAGATTGAAGAGGATCTGGTCGACCTGGGACCTGTCCGCCATGACCACCGTGTCGTCCCGGGTAAGGGTGGTATGAAGGTCGACGTCCTCCGTCAGAAGCCTCTTGAGCAGCTTCTTCGTCGATCCTATCGTGCTGTTTACGTCCAGGGGAAGAAGGGTCACGGGTTGCTTCCTGCTGAAGGCCAGAAGGCTCTGGGTGAGGTCGGCCGCCTTTCGGGAGGCCGACAGGACCTGGTCCAGATACGGCCGCAAAGAGCTGTCCTTCTCCATCTTCATCTGCATGAGCGAGGCGTATCCCATCAGGGCCGAGAGGATATTGTTGAAGTCGTGGGCGATGCCGCCCGCCAGGGTGCCTATCGATTCCATCTTCTGGGCGTGGCGGAGCTGGGATTCGAGTCTCCTCATTTCGGTGATGTCCTCGCAGCTCATCAGGTACTCGCCGGAGGCCAGCACAGACACAACAAGGCTCACGACCTTATCCGTTCCGTCCTTGCAGGTAACACTGAACACCCGTGACTTCCTCGCCCCAGGGTTTGCGCCTTGAAGGTCCTCTCTTGCCGCCGCGGTGACCATATTCCTGTACGTGGTGTCCGGGTAGGCCCTTCTGTACCATGTCACTATGTCAGGAACATCGGACATGTCATATCCGAAGAGGTTCCTGAAATGAGTGTTCATGTAGACGACGCGGCTCTTCCTGTCGATGAGAAGCATGCCGAAGGGGGCGTTGTCGAGAAGGGTCCTGAGCTTCTCCTTCTCCACCAGGATCTCCTGAGCGGCCCGTTTGCGGTTCGTGATGTCGCGCACGAAACCGATGACGACCGTCCGGCCCATGTACTGGACCACGCTCGTACTGATCTCCACCGGGACAAAGCGCCCATCCTTGCTGACGAGCTCGATCTCATCGGGACCGGTAGGCCTCCCTTCCCTGCTGGCCTCAAACAATTCTGCCGCCTTGAAGAAGCTGGCTTCCGACAGGAGGTTCATCTCGAGGAAATTCTTGCCGGTGAGTTCCTCCCTGCGATAGCCGATGATCTCCTCACTCCTGCGGTTGCCGTACAGAAAGTTACCCTCCGTGTCCATCATGTAAACACCATCGGGGGCATTCTCCAGGCAGGCCCTCAACGAGTCCCCGGCTTCCTTGAGGGCCTCCTCCGACCGCCGCCGGCCGGCCTCGGACTCCTCCAGTTCCCTGATTCTCTGCTTGAGAATGGATATCTCTTCGAGCAACTGCCGATTCGTTCCCGACGTGTCTTTCATCTGGTCTCCTTATGGTCATAAAGAGTGCCAATGTGTCAGAACATATCAAATACTATAGTGATGAAATAAGAAAATGCAATTCTTAATCGCGACAAATATCAGCCTGCTTTTACCGATCACATGTAAAGGCAATAGCAATGGTTGTCTTCAATTGTCTTATCGCACAATACCGGGACAAGGTTAAGGCATCTGTATGATCAGACGCACAGGTCATATGGTGCGTCCCGGACAGGCTTCCGGGCACCCGGCGGCGGGCGTCACGGGAACGGACAGTCTTGACAGGAGACATCCCGGAGCCTAGTATTGCTACAGGTCCCGGGCACCACCCGCCCGGGCGGACAACGGGACAAAGACAAAAAACCAAGGAGGACGGACATGCCTGAATTCGGATCACCTTTTTCAGGATTGGCAAACAACCGCAAGCTTACGGACCA
The DNA here is from genome assembly GCA_002067555.1 of Syntrophorhabdus sp. PtaB.Bin184. Lineage (GTDB taxonomy): Bacteria > Desulfobacterota > Syntrophorhabdia > Syntrophorhabdales > Syntrophorhabdaceae > Delta-02. The sequence continues at coordinate 372 of MVQQ01000188.1, read as the reverse complement.
GGAACTCATCCGCGCGATCCGCTTCATGATCGCCGCCGAGTATGAGGCGATCCAGCTGTACATGCAGCTTGCAGAGTCGACGGACAACAAGCTCGCCATAGAGGTCCTTCGCGACATCGCCGATGAAGAGCGCGTCCACGCCGGCGAGTTCCTGCGCCTGCTCCACGAACTGGCCCCCGACGAAGAGAAGCTCTACAAGGAAGGGGCGGAAGAGGTCGAAGAGGAGATCGGGAAGTTGAAATAGGTTGACACCGGGAACATCACTGGAATCAAAAGCTCGATTGTGGGATCACTTCGCAGGATGTTTTGGTGGGCCGTCAAGGATTCGAACCTTGGACCAATTGATTAAGAGTCAACTGCTCTACCGGACTG
>MVQQ01000187.1 GCA_002067555.1 Syntrophorhabdus sp. PtaB.Bin184 | reverse complement strand
CTCCAGATTGAACGTGGTTTCGCGGCTCATCATCGGGTTTGCCGCCCTTTTTGCCGTCACGACGTCGGTGAGCGTCTACTCGATGATAAAACTGAACGAGTTCAACAAGGCGAGCGCCCATATGCTCGAGCTGGGAGAGCGCCTCATCGAACACAAGGAGCGGCTGAGCGACGCCCTTCTTTCCGAGCTGTCCTACGAGAAGAAGTATGCCATCTCGAAGGACCCTGCCTTCCGCGAAGGTTTTGTCACTGCCGGCAAGGACTTCACGAAGCACCTTGCCGGAGCTTCCGCGATCGCCGATACCCTCGGCAGCAAGGAGATACTTGACAACATCGCGAAGCAGCACTCCCGATACAGGGACCTCATCGAGGAGGAGGCAAAGAACAGCGGGTCCGGCGGCACGCGTCGCCCTGGCTGGTACCGGCAGGAGAAGGAAAAGACCGTCGAGGCCATGATAGAGGAGATCAAGAACCTCGAGCTCTATATCGAGGACGACACGAGAAACAGGATAGACGGGTTGGCAAAGGCAGGGACGAGGGCGCTCAGGACCGGCCTCGTCATGGCGGCCTCATCACTTCTCATCGGCATTCTCATCGCCGCGGGGATAACGCTCAGCATCACGCGGCCCCTTTCCGTCATAAAAAGGAAGACGCGAAAGATCTCCAGCGGCAACTTCGAAGACCCCCTCACCCTTTCTTCACCGCCGGAGATCGGGCACCTTGCGCGGGCCCTCAATCTCATGTGTGAGAGGCTGAAAGAGACGGACAGGATGAAATCCGACTTCTTTTCTCTCATGGCTCACGAGCTGCGGACCCCCCTTGCGTCCATGAAAGGGGGCATCGCCCTTCTCAGGAGGGATGTTGACGGCTCGCACAGCCAGGCACGCGGCAAGGTCCTTGCCATCATGTCCGAGGAATGCAACCGGTTGATAGAACACGTGAATTCCCTTCTCGACCTGTCAAAGATGGAAGCCGGAATTATTGACTTCAACTTTGCCCCCGGAGATGTTAAACCTATAGTGCAGAGGGCTGTTTCGGAGATCGAGCCGCTCTATACCGCCAGGTCAATAACCTTCGAGTTCCATGAGACCGGGAAGACGCCGTCCGTCAGGATGGATGGCGAAAGGGTCC
>MVQQ01000186.1 GCA_002067555.1 Syntrophorhabdus sp. PtaB.Bin184 | reverse complement strand
GGGCTGTTGATGTAAAGATATATATCCTTTGACGGGTCTTCGGATTCGAGGAACAGGAGCTGGGCGATGATGATGTTCGCCACCATGTCGTCGATCCCTGTGCCCAGAAAGACAATGCGTTCCTTGAGGAGCCGCGAGTATATGTCATATGCCCGTTCGCCCCTTCCGTCCTTCTCGATGACTATCGGTACAAGACTCATTCTTTCTCCTTCGGCACGTCCTTTACCACGGCATTCGCGAGCACGAAGTCTATGGCTTTCTCTTCAACGATGTTGTCCCTGAGCCCCGCCACGAGACCGTACTGCTCATAAATGCCCTTGACTTCATTGTATGTCTTGTTGGCATCTTCTGCAATCGTTTTCAGACGGTTCTCCACATCCGTGTCGTCCGCCTTGATACCTTCCTTCTCCGCGATGCGGGCAAGGACAATCTCGGCCTTGATCCGTTCCTCAGCACGTTTTCCGAAATCGGCATGCATCCTTTCGGCGATGGACTGCAATTCCTCGGCAGAGAATTTATCTGTCTGGTAGCGCGATTGGGCTTCTTCTATCATTCCGTGCACGCGTTTCTCCAAAAATCTTTTCGGAACGGGGATCTCCCTGTCCTTGAGAAGCGCGTCCAGTGCCTTCCGGGTAAGCTCGCTCTTGCGGAAACCTTCCTTTTCCTTTATCAGCTCTTCCCTGACACCCTTGCGCATAACCTCGAGGTTCTCGAAGCTCATGTCCCTGGCAAACTCGTCGTTGACCTCAGGGAGCACCTTCTGCTTAATCTCTTTCATGGTGACCTTGAAAAGGATCTTCTTGGACGCGATCTCCTTGTCGGGATAATCATCGGGAAAGGTCACCTCCACGTCCCTCTCCTCGCCTTCCTTCATACCGATGACGGCATCTTCGAACTCGGGCATGAGCATCGCGTTCCCGAGCTCCAGGGGATAACCATCAGCCGCGATCTGCTTCAACGCCTCGCCATCGCGATACCCCTGGTACTTGATGACGACAAAATCGCCCTTCTGTGCCGCCGCCCCGCCTTCCTTCGCCTCGAAGCTGGCATGGAACTGGCGCATGCTCTCGATGCGCTGTTCCACATCCTCATCGGATATGTTGATGGGTTCCGCCTCGATCTCCACGCCTTTGTATTCGGGCAGTTCGATCTCGGGAAGAACCTCGCACTCAAGCGTGTAGCCCGGCTCGTCGCCTTCCAGAAAATCGGCCACAGGCTCTGTGACGGGCTCCACATTCGCCTCTTTCAAGGCGTCGAACATGGTCTCCTGAAGTATCCTCTTTCGCGTCTCTTCCTCGATATATTCCTTGTAGTACTGGGTGATGATCGGTCTCGGAACCTTTCCCTGCCTGAACCCCTTGATCTTTGCACTCCTTCTTATCTCATCATAGATGGATTCTCTTATCCCGGAAACGGTCTCCCGGGGAAGAAGAACTTCAACTTTCTTTCTCACGCTGTCGAGCGCTTCAACCTGAACCTTCATAACACCTCCGACATGAAAAAGGGACTTTAAAGTCCCTTGAAAACTGCCTTATTATAAACTTAATCTTGCGAAATTAGCAATAAGAACTGCTTGAGCTGCTTGAACCGCTTGAACCGCTTGAGCGCCAAGAAAGACAACACCCTTACGGGGTCAGACGGTCTTAACGTTCAAACGGCTCAAGCGGCTGCAACGGTCTTTACCGCTGCGGTGCCGCCAGGATGGCCTGGCAGATCAGGCGCTGGGGGTCCACCTCTTCGCGCAATATCTGGAGTTCACCGGGGGTGGGGCTTTCCGCCTCTACTGCCATGGACGTGTCTATGGGGAAACCGGTGCTCTCCACTATCTTCTCCACCGTGACACCCGGGAAATACTCCGTGAGGTACATCTCTTTCGTCTCCTCGTGGAACCTGAGCACGCCGAGGTTGGTAACAACGGCCAGGGCGCCTCCGCGCCTCAGGCCGAGTTCTTTCCGCGAGTTGCCACCCTTATACCAGCCGACGCTGGTGAGGTAGTCCAGCTTCTCGACAAATCTGCGCTTCTCATGTTGCATGAATGTTATCACTCCCGATGCATAGGCGGCCACGTCACAGGCTCCCCCGCTGCCGGAAAAACGGGTCCTCGGCTTAAAGTAGTCGCCGATACAGGTGGTGTTGAGGTTCCCGTACCGGTCTATCTGAGCGGCGCCCAGGAAGGCGACGGTGTGCAGCTTGCGATGACCTACGATGGAAAAGGCCTCTATGAGGCCGGAATTGAGCGACGTGCCCGTCATGACCCTCAGGTCCGCCACGGCCATCGGTATCTCGTCGAGAGACGGGTCGATGCCTCCCGTCTCGAAGAATATGACCGCCTTCGGAGCGAAGATCCTCTTCGCCGCCGTCGCCGCCAGCATGGAAACCCCCGTTCCCGCGAACACTATATCACCATCCTTTATGAAGCGTCCCGCCGCCAGGGCCATCATTTCATTGTCGCTGTATTGGATCATGGGATAACCTCCTTATTTCCTGTCGAGTCCCGGCGCGTAGCCGATCACCGGATTGGCCTTGATCTTGAGGATCATCTCCATTCCCACCTTCGCGAGATAATCCTCCCAGGAATTGACCCCGTAGACCCACTCATCGAGATATCCCTTGAAGAGGGCATCGTCCTCGGCCACCTTGCGGTAGAGGTTTAGATGCTTCGGATCATAATCGTAGAAACCGTAACACGCCGTCGGATGAGCGCCATAGGGTGCCTTGACTATGGCATCCACGAAAAAAGGAGGCAAAGAGTTCTGGTCGGGGTCCATCCGAATGAACGAGCTCGGCACGATATCTTCGCAGGTGATGATGACCGTGTCCGCCGCCTTGGCCTGTTCGATATCGGCAAAGGTCAGGCCCTTGATCCGGACCGTGCCGTCGTCACCGACATACTGGGCATGGAGTATGGTGACGTCGGGAGTCAGCGCGGGCAGGAGGACCACCTCGTCCCTTTCTTCACTGAAAGGGTTGTCCATCATCGCATACTTCCTGCTCGCTACCTTCGCCTCCTTCCTGATATCGGGTGAGAAACCTTCATAGTTCATGAGGTCCGAACCGAGCCCCGATTTTGTGGGCAAAAAGGGCATACCCAGCGCGCCCGCCAGAAACCTGAGCGACATCTGGTAGTTCGAGTAATCCTCGAATTCTATCTCCGACCGTTGAACGGCCTTCTTGAACCTGACACATGTCGGCGCGTAGCGTCCGTTGCCTCCGTAGGCGATCTCCAGCCTCCTGACGCACCCCGCGCCTATAAGGACATCGAGCGCCTGCCCGTGGGAATGGCAGACGAGGTGGATGTCTTTCACCCTCTGGCGCACGATCTCGTACGCAACCGCCATCGGATTGCGGGTTATGGTGAACCCCCCTATGGCGAGCTGGCAACCATCCTTTACGAACCGTGAGACGGCCTCATCGAGACCCATCAGCCTGTCAGCGATCTCTGGATACCTGTTCATTCGCTCTCTCCTTTACGAATATTCGGCTCAAGATCATCTTTGATTCGGTGGATCACTATTCAGTTTTAGGTCGAATATGACACTGTGGAAAGCTCGCAAGCTGATTATAGCACAGAACCACAGCACGGCAATACTAAATTATAGCCAATAATCAGGTCTTCGCCGTCGCGAAATGAGTCCGTTCCTACTGCAGGGACAGGAGGTAGGACCTCAAGTTCACCTTCGCCTTGCCGAGGCCCAGCTTGTTCCTGATATGATGACGATGCAGTCCGATGGCACTGCGTGTGACCTTCATGATATCGGCGATCTGCTTCGTCGTCTTCCCCTCGCGAATCAGGGTAGCCACCTGGATCTCCTTGGGAGTAAAATGGTATTGCTTCGACGTTATCTTCTGCAGGAATGATGAAAAGACGTTCTTGATCGTCGTCTCTATGATCTCGAGGTAGGTCTGCTGTTCGACGGTGAGGCCTGTGAGCTTGAGCTTTTCCACGTAGGGAAGGACAAGCTCCTTCACGTTGGATTTGATCCTGTCCTCAACAAGCTTCCTGTCCTCCTCTCCGCGGGCGAGGAGGATCTTCAAAGCCTCGTTCGTCTCTTCCAGTCCCTGTATTCTCATCGCCGTGTCCTTGTCGGACTTTCTCGCGGTCGCTGTTCTCGGGGAGTCGCTTGGTGCTGTAGATCTCATGATGGTCACCTCTCATGATGCGTTAACTGGATGAAAGCCGAGGTTCATTACGGCTGCTCTCAAAGTCCTTATATAAATATAAGGTACGCTACTTTGTCAAGAAAATCTTATCAAAAAACCGACAATCAGGTGAATCGGGCCTGCCGTAGCCCTTTCAGCGTAACCTCGTGCTCCGCACTCACGCACACGGGTCGGCGCCTTGCGCCTACGGGTCTGCCCTGCGCGCAAACGGGCAAACGGGAGGATGGGTCGTCGGCGAAGGGCCGATCCGTTTGCGCGCCTCGCGCAGGCGCGCAGACTCCCGGAAGGTTTTGTGATAGAATGATCCGGTCCAGCGAGGGACGCCTCCATCATGAACATACGTGAGATAGCAGCTAAGAACGCAATTGCCAGGACAGGTATCGAGGGCTACGATTACTGCCTGAACCCCTACGTGGGTTGCGGTCACGGATGCAGGTACTGCTACGCCGCCTTCATGAAGCAGTTCACGGGGCACTCCGAGCCGTGGGGCGACTTCGTCGACGTCAAGGCCAATGTGGCCGATGTCCTGCAGCGCCAACTCAGACGAATCAGGGGAGGCACCCTTCTCATAGGGACCGTGACGGACCCCTACCAACCGCTGGAAAAGAGATACTGCCTGACGCGCGACTGCCTGACCGCCCTCATTCCCTCGTCTCTCGAGGTCCATATCCTGACCCGCTCCCCGCTCGTCGTCAGGGACACGGACGTTCTCAAGGAACTCTCCCGCGTGGAGGTCGGCCTGTCGATAACAACGAACAGGGAAGACGTGAAGCGGGTCTTCGAACCGCGGGCCCCTTCCATCGCCTCCCGTGTTGAAGCCCTGAAGGCCCTGCACGATGCGGGATTGAGGACCTAGGTGTTCGTGGGACCCTTGCTTCCCATGGATCCCGCTGCCCTAGCGTCGATGATCGAGGGCGCCGCCGACGAAGTCCTCATAGACAGGCTGAATTATGCCGGCAAGGTTGCGGGTCTCCTTCGCTCCTCGGGGCTCGCTCCTCTCATGGCCATGCCCCGCGTGAGGACCGCTGCCCGGGAGCTCCATGACATACTGACGGAAAAAGGGGTCCCCGTTTCGATCCTGTTCTCCTGAGGGCCCTCCGCCCGCGTCACCCGGCACGTTTCCCGCATCATCCTGTCCCGCCGACGGTGTCGATACAACAGAACGTGTCCTATTTGAGCGACAGAAGGTAGGAGCGCAGGTTGATCTTTTTCTTGTTGAGCCCGAGCTTGATCCTCATGTTGTTCCGGTGTGAATCGACGGCGCTCGTCGCAACACCGAGGATCTGGGCTATCTCCTTCGTCGTCCTGCCTTCCCTGATAAAGGAGGCCACCTCGATCTCCCGGGGGGTCAGGTTCAGCTGCCGTATGGTGTTGAGAAATGGAGATATGATCTCATTGAGGTTGGCCGTGACTATATCGAGATAGGCCTTTACCCTGGGGTCGCGCTGGCCCTTCTGCATTTTCAGAATGTAGGGAAGGATCATCTCCTTGATGTTTGAAACGAACTTCCCTTCCAGCTCTTTCCTGTCCTCTTCCCGTTGCTTCAGGAGAACCTTGAGGGCCGCGTTGACCTCTTCCAGCGTCTGTGACTTCGCGACAAGCTCCCTTTCCCTTTCCTTCAGGGCATTCATCATGTTTTTCTGCTCCGTGATGTCCTGGCAGCTGCCGCGATAGCCGAGGAGGTTTCCAGCTTCATCAAAATAGGGGATACCACTCGCCTGAACATATATGGAATGTCCCTCTTTGTGGCGGGTCATGGTCTGAAAGGCGGCAAAGGGCTGCTTCCGGGCAATGAGGTCCTTCAGGACAGGCAGGGCCCGGGTCGTTTCCTCCGGGGGGATGAAATCGAAGAGGCTCTTCCCTATCACTTCCTCGGGACTGTACCCGAGCACGTCATACACTCTCGGGCTCACATAGGTGTGCACGAAATCCCCATCCGTCTCCCATATCCACTCTCTCACCGATTCCACAAGGGCCAGGTATTGCTCTTCCTTCTTCTTCCTCCTGGCAACCTCCTCCCGGATCCGGGCGGTGCGATCCGCGACCAGCTTGCCAAGATGGTCGCGGTGCATCTTCAGCTCCTCCTCCATCCTTTTATGGTCCGTGATGTCCCTGAAGATCCCCTGGACCAGTGTCCTGCCTGCGTACTTCACCGGGGAACCCGTTATGTCGACGGGAATGACGTCCCCATTCTTCGTCAGTACGCTGGTATCGTACAGGCCCTCTATCTGTCCCGCCGCTATCCCCGCGAAGTGGTGCGCTACCCTCTCCCGCTCCTCCTTCGGGTGGATGTCGAGAGGGGTCATGCCCACCAGTTCCTTCTTCGTGTAACCCAGAAGTTCCGCGGCGCGGCGGTTGACCTCCAGGAAATTTCCCTTCACATCAGCGATGATGATGGCATCGCTCGCCTGGTCCATGAGCGCCCGGTATCTATCCCGACCACTTCCGTCACCTTCGGCAGCGTCCCGGCCCGTCATCCTTCCGCGCGCTCCGTGCGCCTCCAACACCGTCCGGACGGAAGTCTCGAGCCGGGCCTCACCGGACACAGCCATGGCGCATCCGTACCAGACCGTATCCCGGGCACTGTCCGCGTTGTCCTGTCGAAAAGAACGGCCATGGAAACACAGAAGAACGGGTATGTCTTTTTCGGCAATAATGGCTTGAGCCGCCTCCGGCCCGCTCATACCGGTGCCCAGGTCGATGTCGGCAACGACGAGATCGATATCGGCACCCGAGCGGACCTTCTCCACCGCTTCTTCACCCGACGCAGCGACGACCACGGAGTAACCGCATTCCTCGAGCGCCCGTCCGCGCGCCCAGGCGTTTCTCGCCTCGTTCTCCACGAGAAGAATGGTCCTGCTGTGACGCATCCAGCCTCCGGTGAACATGCAATGTCAAATGATTAATTCATTATCGCAAAACGACATGCGTAAATCAAAAAGAATCTTGCAGTTGAAAGAGCAGGCCCCTCTTCCCGGTGTCCAGTCATGCTGAAACTCACTGTCCTTCGATCGAGCCTTGAAACCTGAGACATGAGACCTGAAACCTGAGACCGTCCTTCAGGATTGCCTGTTCCGGTAAGCCCTGTAACCGAAACGCCTGACGACCTCCACCGCACCGCCTTTTCTCAGCACCGCTACATCGGGAAGACCGATGCCGTTGAATGTCGTGCTCTTGACGATGCTGTAAAGGGCCATGTCGGCGAAAAGAAGCCTCGTGCCCCGCCTCAGGGGCTTGTCAAAGGAATAGTCCCCGACGACATCACCCGCCAGGCAGCTTGGCCCCGCCAGCCGATACGTGTGTTTCCTGACCCGCGGTTCGGCTGAACCGATCACGTGAGGCCTGTAGGGCATGAGGAGCACGTCGGGCATATGGGTTTCCGCGGAGGTATCCATGATGGCGATGTCCATTTCGTTCTTCACAACATCCAGAACGGTGGAGATAAGCATCCCGGCATGATAGACGCTGGCTTCACCGGGTTCCAGGTACACCTGGACACCGTATTTCTTCTTGAAATTATTAATGAGCCTGATCAGGCGTTCCAGGTCGTAGTCGTCCCTGGTTATGTGATGACCGCCTCCGAAGTTCACCCACGTGAGGCCCTTCAGGTACCGTCCGTACAGCCGCTCGAAGGATTTGAGGACC
>MVQQ01000185.1 GCA_002067555.1 Syntrophorhabdus sp. PtaB.Bin184 | reverse complement strand
GAAGCTCGGCATGTCGCAGATATTTGACGAACACGGGAACGTCGTTCCCGTTACGGTCATAAAAGCCGGTCCGTGTTATGTTGTCCAGAAAAAAACCACCGATAAGGAAGGCTACAACGCCGTCCAGATCGGCTTCGACGAAGTCATCAAGGTACAGCGCATCAACAAACCCGACGCGGGGCATTTCAAGAAGGCCGACGTGACGCCCACGCAGGTCCTCAGGGAGTTCAAGGTGACACCGGAAGACCTCGAGGCAAATGAGGTGGGTGCCGTCTATTCCGTGGACATCTTCGAACCCGGGGATTTTGTCGACGTCACCGGCACATCGAAGGGCAAGGGTTTCGCCGGTGTGGTCAAGCGCCATGGCTTCAAGGGCGCCCCCGCATCACGCGGCTCCCATGAGTTCTTCAGGCACGGCGGTTCCATCGGGCAGAACATGACCCCCGGACGCACGATGAAAGGCAAAAAAATGCCTGGCCACATGGGCTCGAAGAAGGTCACGGTCCAGAATCTCAAGATCATCGACGTCCGCGGCGACACAAACCTCCTCCTCGTCGAAGGCGCGGTCCCCGGCCCGGCAAAAGGCTATGTCTTTATCAGGAGAGCAGTCAAGAAACAGGCCTAGCACTCTTATCTCAACCGCAATCAACCCGACAGGCTTCAGTATTGAAGCCTGTTTTTGTTTAACTCCAGGTGATAGGTGCTGGGTAATAGGTTATGGGAGCTGGACTCTCCTCCCATGACCAATGACCTGTAACCTATTACCCCTCTTCTTGACTTTCCCCCCTTCCAGACGATATCTTATGGCATGTTCACATTGTGTGTGAAGGATTCATTTGCGGCGGCTCACCGCCTTGTCGGTTACAAGGGCAAGTGCGAGGAACTCCATGGCCACAATTTTGCCGTGGAGGTCTTCATGAGCGGCGAGAGCCTGGGAGATGACGGCATACTCGTCGACTTCCAAACCATCAAGGCAAACCTCCAGAAAGTCCTCGATGTCCTCGACCACAAATATATCAATGACATACCCTTCTTCGCCGAGCGGGTCGCCTCGGCCGAATACATAGCCATGTACATCTTCACGGAGATGGAAAACCTCATGAGTGGAGGACGGGTGTCCGTAAGCAGGGTCACCGTCTGGGAGTCGGAAAAGGCCTGTGCAAGCTATGAACGATAGACGGAAGATGGCCGACGTTCAGAATATGCACGACAGCCGCGAGATCGAAATCGACAAGGTTGGGGTAAAGAACGTGAAATACCCCATCATCGTCCTTGACCGGGCGAACGGTCATCAGAACACCATCGCCACCATCGACATGTACGTGAATCTTCCCCATCACTACAAGGGGACCCACATGAGCAGGTTTGTCGAGATCCTTCACGAATACAAGAACATGATCAATATGAGGAACTTTCCCGACATCCTGAAAGAGATGAAGATGAGGCTCAACGCGGAAGCGGCCCACATGTCCGTGGCCTTCCCCTATTTCATTAAGAAAGAGGCCCCCGTCTCGAAAACCCCGAGCTACATGGAATACCAGTGCGGGTTCAAGGGTTCCATGGGCGCGGACAACACCATGACGGAATTCACCGTCTCCGTCTCCGTCCCCATAAACACGCTCTGCCCCTGTTCCAAGGAGATCAGCGAACAGGGTGCCCATAATCAAAGAGGGGTCGCGAAGGTCGACGTGTACACAAAAAGGTTCTTCTGGATCGAGGACCTCATCGATATTGTGGAAAAGAGTGCAAGCAGTGATATATACTCTATTCTCAAGAGGGAAGACGAGAAGTTCATCACGGAGCACGCCTTCGACAACCCAAAGTTCGTCGAGGACGTGGTGAGGGACATATCCGAGAGATTATCACGGGATACGAACATCCGGTGGTTCGCCATCGAGGCGGAGAACTTCGAGAGCATACACAACCACAGCGCGTACGCGTATCTCGAGAGAGACAATGAGGGAGGGAATGTATGAAGAAGATCGTGATCCTGTGCTTTGCGCTGTCCTTGGTGTGCGCGGGTTGCGCAGCTTTCCAGAAACAGGGCTCCGAACCGGCGCCAGCCCCCAAGACCCAGGGATTCAACCAGGCCTTCTATGGCTTTCCCGATGTGCCTGTCCCGAAG
>MVQQ01000184.1 GCA_002067555.1 Syntrophorhabdus sp. PtaB.Bin184 | reverse complement strand
CATCGTCGACGAGTTCACGGGCAGGCTTATGCCCGGAAGGCGGTACAGCGAAGGTCTCCACCAGGCGCTCGAGGCGAAGGAGAACGTCAAGATAGAGAGGGAGAACCAGACCCTTGCCACGGTCACCTTCCAGAACTACTTCAGGATGTACAAAAAGCTCGCCGGCATGACGGGTACCGCCGACACGGAGGCGGTCGAGTTCAAGAAGATCTACAACCTCGATGTCGTCGTCATCCCCACCAACAAGGACCTGATCAGGACGAACTATCCCGACGTCGTTTACAGAACGGAGAAGGAGAAGTTCCGGGCCGCCGTGAAGGAGATCGAAGAGCTCTACAACACGGGAAAACCCGTCCTCGTGGGTACCCTCTCCATCGAGAAGTCGGAAAGGGTCTCGGAAATGCTCAAGCGCAAGGGCATTCCCCACAACGTGCTCAACGCGAAGAACCACGAGAGCGAGGCCGAGGTGGTGGCACAGGCGGGACGCTCGAAGGCGGTCACCATATCGACGAACATGGCGGGCCGCGGCACCGACATACTCCTTGGCGGCAATCCCGGCTTTCTCGCCCTTGCCATGGCGAAAGGAGACAAAGACTCCGTGGAATACGCGAAGGCCCTTGAGAAGGCGAAGGAGATATGCGCCGCTGACAAGGAAAAGGTCATCGCCCTCGGGGGCCTGCACATCCTCGGCACGGAACGTCACGAATCGCGCCGCATCGACAACCAGTTGCGCGGCCGCGCCGGCAGGCAGGGCGATCCGGGGTCGTCACGCTTCTACGTCTCCCTCGAGGACGAGATCATGCGACTATTCGGCTCCGACAGGGTGTCGCCCATCCTGGGCAAGCTCGGCATGGACGAGGACACACCCATCGAGCACCCCCTTATCACGAAGGCCATCGAGAATGCCCAGACGCGCGTCGAGGGCCACAACTTCGAGATACGCAAGTATCTCCTGGAATACGACAACGTCATGAACAAGCAACGCGAGACCATCTACGGGATGCGCCGCGAGGTCATGAAGAACGGGGACATCCGGGAAAAGATCATGGAGATGGTGGACGAGATCTGCGAGGACATGGTGTTCGAGTGCGCCCCCGAGAAGGTCTACCCCGAGGAATGGGACCTCACAACGCTCAAAAACCGCATCTACGAGAATTTCCTCATCCACGTGGATTTCGCCATAGACGACGTGAAGAGCCTTACCCGGGAGGGTCTCCTCGACAGGGTCATCGAAACGGTCAAGGCCTTTTACGAGAAGAAATCGCATGATTTCGGCTCGGATGAGATGCGCGCCGTGGAACGCTTCATCGTTCTCAACTCCATCGACACCTTCTGGAAGGAACATCTGCTCGCCCTCGACCATCTCAAGGAAGGTATAGGGCTCAGGGGCTACGGGCAGAAAGACCCCTTGAGGGAATACCAGCGTGAGAGCTTCGACCTCTTCCTCGACATGGTGGAAAGGGCGAAATACGACACTGTGCGCAAGCTCTTCGCCGTCCAGCCCGCGAAGGAGCAGGAGGTGGAGTACCACGAACCGGTGATGTTCTTCAACATGGGTGACGGGACCGCCAGTGCGGACGCCGCGGGAAAGAAGGACAAGAAGGTAGGCCGCAACGACCCCTGCCCCTGCGGAAGCGGGAAAAAGTACAAGAAGTGTTGTGGACGGTAGAAGCGGCTTGAACCGCTTGAGAGGAAAAGAAGCGATCTTTCCGACAGGACCTATGAGTCGCACAGGTCCTCTACAGGTCCTATAAAAAGAGTTCTTGAGGTGTCAGAGAATGCCAAAGACTGTGTCGATCGAGGGTATCGAGTTTTCGGGGGTGGCTTCGGGGATCAAGGCCGAGGGGCTTGATCTCGGACTCGTGGTGTTTCGTGAAGAGACGAATGTCCTCGCGGTCTATACCCGTAACCAGGTGAAAGCGGCCCATATCCTCTATGACCGCAGGATCGACAAGGGACCCGTACGGGCGCTCGTAGCCAACAGCGGCTGTGCCAACGCCTGCACCGGCAAGGAGGGCGTGGGCGACCTCACGGCGATAGCCTCAGGGCTGGCACCACTCATTGACGCAAACCTCAGGGAGATACTTTTTGCCTCCACCGGCGTCATCGGCAAGAGGCTTCCCACCGACGCCATGATATCGGCCCTGCCGCGGGCGGCGCGTCTCAGGAAGGAATCGGGCCTCATGAACTTCGCCCGGGCCATCATGACGACCGATACGTATCCCAAGATCGCCCATACAACGTTCCGGGGAAGGAAGACATACACGATCGCCGGCGTTGCCAAGGGTTCAGGTATGATAAACCCCCTCTTTGCCACGATGCTCGCCTTCGTCTTCACCGATTTCCCCGTCTCGCCGGAGACCGTGAGACTTGCCTTCTCTCAGGCCGTTAAGGACAGCTTCGAGCGGATAACCGTGGATGGAGAATGCAGCACCAACGACACGGTCATGCTTTTCACCAGGCGCGGACAGGAGGATACGGACGCTCTGGAAACCTTCACAGAAGGGCTCCGCAAGGTCCTGAAAGAGCTTTCCATGATGGTCGTACGCGACGGCGAAGGAGCCTCAAGGGTCGCTCACATCATGGTGGAAGGGGCGCGGAAGAAAGAATGGGCCGAGAAGATAGCCCGGCGCATCGCTCTGTCTCCGCTCACGAAAACGGCCTTTTTTGGCGCCGACCCCAACTGGGGCCGTATCATAGCTGCCGCCGGCGACGCGGGCGTGCCTTTGAACCCCTCAAAGGTGGACATCACCCTGCAGGGCGAGATGATCGCAAAGGGCGGGGCCGAGATCGCCTTCAGCGAGAAAAAGATGAAAAAACTGATGAACAGGAAGGAAATATCGGTCATCGTCGACCTCAATGACGGCAAGGCCTCCTTCGACATCTACACAACAGACCTCACATACGATTACGTGAAGATAAACGCTTCGTACAGGAGCTAGACTAGAGGCGGGTTATGGGTACTGGGTCATAGGTGATGGGAGAAACAACAACGCGGTGCTTCGATATTCTTCCTTCCACCTATTACCTATCACCTATCACCTATCACCTGCCTCTTAGCCTATGATATCGAGCAGTGACCCGATCATCTCGCCCTCAACCTTCAGCGCTTTGATGTTGGCCTCGTAACCCCTCTGGGAGATCATCATACGGGGGAATTCCTCGGCGAGCTCCACGTTCGAGAGTTCGCGCAGGGTACCATCCGTTTCCTGAATGATCGAACCCGGCGTGTTCCGCCTCTCGACGCTCACCTCGGGCAGCCCGTTTGCGTCCTCAACGATGGTCGCTCTCGTCTTCTTGTACCCATCGGTGTTGACGTTGGCAATGTTGCCGGCGGTGTTCGACAGGGTCCTTGTGAAGGCCGACAGACCTGATAGTGATGAGCTGATTCCTGAGATCATACTTGGGTTATCGGCCAAAAGAAAAAGGACTTAAGAACATTTTTCAAGTTTCTTCCCCCGTCCGCTCACCCCATAACCCATTGCCCATAACCTGTCTCTTTCTTTTCCCTTCCCTGTCTAGTATAATGTGCACGTTCCATGAGAAAACTCATCGTCATACCAGCGCGATACGAATCGACACGGCTCCCGGGGAAACCCCTTCTCGAGATAGCGGGCAAACCGCTCATACGCCTTGTCTATGAGCGCGCCTCGGAATCCCGGCTTAAGGACGGGGTGCTCGTGGCGACCGACGACGAGCGCATTCTCAATACCGTAAGGGCTTTCGGCGGGGATGCCGTCATGACGAGCTCCTCCTGCAGGAGCGGAACCGACAGGGTCTTCGAGGCCCTGGGACCCACAGAGGCCGACCTCGTCATCAACCTTCAGGGCGACGAGCCTTTCATGCGCCCCGACATGGCTGACCTCCTCTTCTCCGTCATGGAGAAAGAGGACCTCGACGTGGCCACCCTTTGTTCACCTATTACCGACGACAGAGAGTACCGCGACCCCAACACCGTGAAGGTCGTTCTCGACGGCCGCGGTTTCGCCCTCTATTTTTCCCGGTCCCCCATCCCCTACCTGAGGAACGGCTCGGCG
>MVQQ01000183.1 GCA_002067555.1 Syntrophorhabdus sp. PtaB.Bin184 | reverse complement strand
AAGGAGCCTGCAGGGCGTCCCTGACATGCCCCGTAAATCCCGCATAGATGCCGCCGGTGCGCTGCATCACGTCATTGCGAGAGGTATCGAGCGGCGGGTCATCTTCCGTGATGATTATGACAGGGACCTCTTTCTTGACCGCCTCGGCGTGATCCTCGACCAGACGAAAACGCACTGCTACGCCTTCGCCCTCATCCCGAACCACTTTCATCTGCTCCTCAGGACGGGACGGGACCCGCTTGCACAGGTGATGCGGCGCCTTCTGACGGCCTACGCGATCCGGCACAACAGGCGCCACAAGAGGTCCGGCCACCTGTTCCAGAACCGCTACAAGTCCATCCTCTGTCAGGAGGAATCCTATTTCCTGGAACTTGTTCGCTACATCCACCTCAATCCCCTCCGCGCCGGCATCGTCGCCACGACGGAGGACCTGGAGGATTTCCAGTACTGCGGTCACGGTCCCATTCTCGGCAGACGCGCGAACTCATGGCAGGACGTGGACGGGGTGCTCCGCCTCTTCGCCGACGAGCCATCTCTCGCAAGGACAGCGTATCTGCGCTTCGTGGAGGAAGGAGCGGCGGCCGGACGCCGGGATGATCTCGTGGGAGGAGGTCTCATCCGCAGCAGCGGTGGCTGGACGAACGTCTTGGCGATACGTCGCGAGAATCTTTTCAGGAAGTCCGATGAACGCATCCTCGGCGACGGGGATTTCGTGGACAGGGTGCTCTCTGAAGCGCAAGAACGGATGGAGCGCAGATACCATCTCAAGGCCATGGGATTCGACATCGAAAGCGTCGCCGACCATGTCTGCCGGCTCTTTGCCATCGACAGGGAGGAACTCTTCACACCGGGAAAGGAACCGAAGAAGGTCATGGCACGGAGTCTCTTTTGCTACTTCGCGGTCAACGAGCTCGGTACGAGCCAGTCGGAACTGTCCTACCATCTTGATCTTTCCGCCGCCGCGGTGAGCATGGCCGTGAAACGCGGGCAGAAACTGGTTCAGGAAAGAGGACACAGGTTCCCGTGCCCGCCGACAGGGCAGGAAGAACCTGAGAATTTGAAGATGTGAAGGGCGTCCCCAAAGGAGCTCTGAAGGGCGTCCCCAAAGGAGCTCTTTGAATTTATCTGCCTTCGCCCCCTCGAGGCCATCCAGCGTATGCTGCCGTCGGCTTTGACAATGCGGTATTCGACTACTTCATCGTCGTCCGATCCCGGCGCGTGATCAACCACCCGGCAAACCTTGTCCCGGTCCTCGTGGTGCACCAGTTTAATGAAGTCGTCAAAGCTCAGCGTCTGTCCGGGCGGAATACCAAATAGCTCGAGGCCTTTGTCTGTGGTCCAGAATTGATGTGTCTCCAGGTCCAGCGCCCACAGGCCCACGTTTGCCGAAGCCGAGGCAAGACAGAGCCGTTCCTCGCTTTCGCTCAAGGCGATGTCGGCCAGTTTTCGCACCAGGGCGTTCGCAAATATCTGTGCTACGAGCTGGAGCCGCTTTATAAGGTCTTCCGGCCAGGAACGTGTCTCACTCACCGTGCTGAAGGATACAGCGCCGATGAGCTTGTCATTCCACGTTCGCAGGGGAAATGTCAGGCTTGATTTGATGCCGAAACGGTGCGATGTTTCCTGATCGCGGGCTGCCTCGGGCGGAAATTCATCGACCGAAATTGCCACTATCTTGCCCGCCGTTGCCTGCTGAAATGTCCAGGGAAACAACTCTTCCGCATCGATCCTTTCCGGCGTGGGGGGGCCATCCAGACGACGGTAAAGATTCGTCAGAGTGAGATATTGCGGCGCCGGTATCGTCCATTGCCAGAGGCCGGCAACATCGAAGTCCAGGTGTTCACAGATCTCATGGAGAGTTGCATCAATTTTCCGATCGACCTGGTCCGGCAGTATGTCGACAAAATGACCGGAAAGATCCGCCAGCAAGGTCTCGAATTCCAACCGTTCCTTCAGGGCCTGCTCTGTACGCTTGCGCTCCGTTACGTCATGCCCGACGGCGTATATGAGCTCTCCGGACTGCCTTGCGTGCCACTCCATCCACCGGTATGAACCGTCCTGGCAGAAATATCGATTTTCAAAATGTACCTCATGCCCGGAGGCCAGCGGAGCCATTGCACCCCTGGTTCTTTCAATATCATCGGGATAAACGAGATCAAGGAATGGTCTCGATCTAAGTTCCCCCCGGGGGTATCCGAGGGCGCTTTCCCACACCTGATTGAGTTCCACGAAATGCCCGTCATTATTCAAAATACAGAGCAGGTTGGGAGAGATGATCAAAAACCGGTTCATTCTTTTCCGCTCTTGGTGACAGAGTCCTCAGCTGTTTGCCGATAGTCTCTCCTGGAGGTTACGGGAATTGCTGATCGCATCATTTTACGATACAGTAAGTATACCACGCGATGTGTTTCGTGGCTCATTGGAAAAAGCAGGAACTTTAACGTCTTCACATCCTTTGCCTACCAAATTTGAACGAGCAATGAGAGGCGATCTTTCAGAGCCCTCTGAAAAGATAGCGAGGAGACGACTCCGTGAGCGAGTGATGGTGCTGGCGTGTGCCATTGGCCGGACGGTGTCCCTCTCCCCGCAAATGTCGATAACGGGCGCCCCCGAAGTTCTTATTTGCGTTTCTTCTCTTTGTTGCCTGTTTTTTGGCCCTTCTGGTTTATATTGAACGTCTGCCCGGCTACGGCGATCTGGCCTGTCCTCGGGGAGCTGCCCCGGTTCTCCTCGACGGTGAATTTGACCGTGCCTTTGCCCTTGCCCGATGAAGCCGACGCGATGATTATCCATGGCGCGTTTGCGACGGCTTTCCATTCGCACCCGCTGTCGGTCTTTACCGAGAAGCTTCCTCTGGCGTCGCCCTGGCCCAAATTCTGGCTTGTTTTTGACAGGCTGTATGAACACGAAGGAGCGGCAGGGGAGGCTTTGGCGGCAGGTGCCCGTGAAACCGACGGGGATCCGGCGCTCACCTGTGCCGATGTCGGGTCGGTGCCGCCCGATGCCTGGGTTGCCGGTGCCGTCGTCCGGCCCTGCTGGGTCACGTTCACGGACGCGGTCCTGACCTTTATCACCGTGCTGCGGGTTGCGGTCGACCGGTTCTCCATGAACTGGATGTGAACGCTGGTGTTTCCTTTTCCAGACCTTGCGTTGGAGGCGATCCCGATCCAGCTGGCCGTTGTCTCGACAGTCCACGGGCAATCCTGGTGGTTCGTTGTGACACTGAAGCCGGTTCCTCCGCTACTGGCCGAATGGTCGATGGACGCAGGGCTGACCGCGTAGGTGCAAGGATCGGCCGCTTGGATCACGTTCACGGCCGTGTTATTGATCCTGACCACCGCGCTCCGGGTCGTGCCGGTGCGGTTGGGTTGGACGGCGACGGAGAGGTAGCGGGTTCCGGTTCCTGACTTGGCGGGCGGTTGGATCCCGATCCAGCTGGCCGTCTCGTCGATGGTCCATTTGCAGTCTGCGCTGTTTGTCGTAATGTGAACAGACTTGTTGTGGTCATTGCCGGAAAAGCTCAGCGACGTCGGGCTCACCGTGCACGTGCATGCCTCCTGCGTCACGGTGAAGGTCTGACCGGCGATCTTAATGGTGCCGGTGCGGGTGCTGCCGGATGAGTTTGCCCCGATCGCGTACCTGACGGATGCGCTGCCGGTCTTTGTACCGGGAGTTGTCTGGATCCATGGCGTTGCTTCGCCGACACTCCAGGTGCACTTTGCGTCGCTCGCCGTCACGAGGACGGTGTCGTAGTTCCCTGGAGTGCCGCCGGCGGGGACTGACTTGCTTGTCTGCCCGAGCCTGTACGTGCAGGGCGGTCGCTGCGGTTGGTTTACCCAGATGTACTGGCGGTTGAGGACAACGCGACCCTGTCGGGCCGCTGTGCCGGTGTTCGGCTTGACCGTGACAACGATGGTCCCGGTCCCCGTGCCTTTGCGTGTGTCGGGAACGGTGATCCAGTCATCGGCACTGGAGATGTTCCAGTTACACGTGCTGCCGCTTGCGGTGAAGTTGATAGTATAGGTACCGCCTGAATGCCCCGCCTCGACGACCGCCGGCGACGGGGTGAACGTGCACTGCTGTGCCTGCGCCGTGACGGCGAAAGCAATACCGGCAGCACCGATGATTGCACAGGCTATTGCACAAACAACCCCTCTCACAAAGATACTTTTGCGCATCGTATGCCCCCTTGTTTTCCGCTATCTTCAACGATTCTACTGAGTCGCCGATCCATTGTCAACAGACCTGCTGTGCTTTGGGGACCCTTCACAACTTCACATTCTCTTTTCTACCCGGCCTGAACGAGCAATGATGGTTGTTGGGGGCCAAGGGGGACGTCCCCAAGAAACCAAGAAACTCATCTAATAAGCTCCAATCCCTTCTTCTCCGCAATCCGCCTCCCCCTCTCTATGGCAAGACCTATAGCCTGTCCGGAGATTGAGAAACGCACGGCGAGGTCCTTCAGAGTGGTTCCCAGTTCCGTCACCGCGAAGAAACAGAAGACACTCCTGGCCTCGACAAGTTCCTTTCGCCTTCCCCGGACATAAAGATCCTTCGGGTGCATCTCAAAAAGCTGGCAAACCCTTTCTTCTATTGCCGCCATGTCGATACCGGACTGCCTCATCTCGTAGCGCCGGGTCATCCTCTCTTCCGCTCGTGCCAGCAGGTCAAGAACAAAGGATGTGTCCCCCAGTATGCGTTCATCTCCTTTCATGGGTGAGCCCTCTCTTCGGTGAGCCAAGGGGACGTTCGTTAACAAGTAAATAACTCTCTCAGCCGAGCCTCAATCCCTTCCTCTTCGCGATGTCCTGTCTCCTTCTCACCGCAACATCCGTTACCAATTCGTATTGTTTTTCTTCACGGAAATGAGGCGCCCGATCCTTCTGTGGGTTGAGGTATTTACTTGTTAACGAACGTCCCCTTGAGCCGCTATGTACTCTTGAAGGTGACTCTTGAAATGCTAACGTGAAGAATCTTGGGAAAGTCCAGAGATGTCTTAATTGCGAGGTAGCCCTTTTCTACCCCTAGGGCATCCTCAAGATCTTTACGCTCTCCTGCTCATGACCGTCCTCAGCTCGTCAAGGGTTGTGACTGGATGAATGATGCGCCACTTTATTCCTCTGGATTTGCCATTCCAGGCTAGTATTCCCGCATATTCCAGAACGACACCCAGGTACGATGAACCTTGTGCGTGAAGAGTGTTCCTTGGTTGTTGTTGCAGAATTGCGGTTCCTAACCCGTCAATCTCTTCCTCATGCCAAAGCTTTTCAACGTTATTGGCCAACGGAAACCAGCCATTGCCAAACCTATTAGTTAGCCATAGTAAGATGGCAAGAACCTCGGCAAGATGGTATTCGTGCCGTCTGCCCTTTTCATTCTCGATAATGAGGACGTCATTGGATAGTTCCCAACGAAAGTATTTGCCTTTGCGACCACCGTGCGTTCTTAGATTCTCCGTATCCATTTTGCCTCACCGAACTAGGGGAATGTCCTGAAATAAAGCGCTCCTTTGCTGCCGGTCGATTATGAGGATCAATAGATGCTGTTCAGCTTCTGCCAGATCAGAGCGAGCAACGATGATTACGGATGGCGTTATTAGTGCAATGTTATTCCTCTCCCCCGAAAATGTCAATAATGAGCATGCATTCCATGGGGGAGCCAGGGGGACGTCCCCAAGAAACCAAGAAACGAGGTTTCCCCAATACCCTTCCCGTCATTTCATGCGGTCATGCGCGGGTGGTTTCATCCTCGGCAGAGGGCTTTCGGCGTAGCAACGGACCCCAATTGTCATCAGAAAAAGTAATATACACAGGAAACAGGCCGGATATGTCAGCACGGGGCGAAGGCCCCGGGTTATCGTCAATATATTTCGTGACATATATATCCTCCATGTTAAGTCTCTATTCGCGAAATATCCTGGGGTCATCGTGAAACGTAGGTGACTCTCCTTACGCCCTCATGGTTCTTGTACGTGGCCTTCTTGCAGGTCATACTTGTCCTCCTTTTCATGAAGGGATGATTTGTACCACATGCATATTACTTTCCCTGACGAAGAATCAGGACACAA
>MVQQ01000182.1 GCA_002067555.1 Syntrophorhabdus sp. PtaB.Bin184 | reverse complement strand
TGTCGCCGGTCACGGCGGTCTTCTTCATGCCCCGTATGAGCTCGCTCAATCTCACTTCTGGTATGTCCTCCCGTAGAGAATGCACCGGGTATCCTTTTCAACCTTTTCCTGCGCCCTGGGGTGCTGGTCTGTGACGACGCCCGACCCGTAGATGCGCACCGCCTGCCCTTTCGCTGATATCCTGTCGAGGGCGGTCTTCAGCGAAAGGCCGGTGAGGTCCGGCATCGTCCATGCGGCGCCGTCCGGGCCAGCCTCGGCCCTCTTTTGCTCGCGGACCTTTTCTATCACGAATGCCCCGCCCTTTCGCGAGACCTCAAATCCGCCGCTGGCGAAGGGCAGGAGGGGATCAAAGGCGGCGTCGACGTACTTGGTGTAGAGCGCCGTGAGAACCTTCTCATCCACGCTGTATCCCGTGCCGGCCAGGGTGTCGAAGGTGAGCGACCTGTCCGGAAGCCGTACGCCTTCCCTCGCGAGGAAGGCATCCATGTTCTTCCTGCCGATGATCCGGGACAGGGTCCTCAAGCCATCCCTGTCCCTGTCTTTGAGGATTTCGAGGGGCTTCTTGAGATAGACCGGGGAGGTTTCCCCCGCCCCCCTGACAACGACCATGCCGTCCTTTTCGATGACCCCTTCCCTGATGGAATGGGCGATGATGGGGACGGCGATGAGCAGCGACGGCTCGAAAGAAAGTCCGCCCCCCGCAATGACCGGCGCCTGCCGGTCCGGTTCCTTCTGCGGTCCGGGGACGGCGACGTTCAGGCTCCGGGGAGCTTTCTTCACTGATGTCTCGTAGGTTCTTTTCATGGAAAACCTGTCCTGAACATTGAAAGCCAGCGCGGCGTATGCAAGCCCGATAGATGCGCACACGAAAAAGGCTTTCCTGATCGCCTGCTTGTTCATTTCAACACGAGAACCTCTTCCTCTTTCGGTTTTGTCAGTCCCAGGCGCTCCCTGGCCTTGAGCGCGAGGAGTCTCGATTGCGTGATGCCCGCCACCTCCGTTTTCAGTTTCTGGTGGGTCTGCCTCAGTTCGCGTTCCATCGTGAGCGTTTCGATGAGGTCCTGCCGTGCGCGGTTGTGGGCACTGACGAGAAAGTAGCTGACAACGAGGACGAAGACCATGATGAATCCCAGGAAAAGAAAAGGCCTCACACTCGAGAAGAGTGCGTCTCCCGACGACTCGATGTATATTTTCCTCGGTCTGTTCATAGTGTCCCCCGTCAATTCTTTTCCGCGATGCGAAGCTTGGCGCTTCTCGCGCGCGGGTTGCTTCGTATCTCATCGATCCCCGGCCTGATGGCCTTTGGTGTCAGAACGGTCAGGGCGGAGTCCTTGCGAAAACGCTGTTTCACCATCCTGTCTTCCAGTGAATGGAAGGTTATTATGCCTATCCTGCCGCCGGGTGTAAGGAGTTGAACGGCCGTGTCCATCCCTTCCGAAAGACTTCCCAGTTCGTCGTTCACGGCGATCCTGAGTGCCTGGAAGGTCTTCGTGGCGGGGTGTATCCTGCCCGTCTTCTTCTTGACGGACGCCACTATGGCGGCCAGCTCCCGCGCCGTGCTGATCCTGCCTTTCCTGCGGTTCTCGAAGATGGCCTTCGCGATCCTTCGCGATTGCCACTCCTCCCCGTATTCATAGAGGATCCGGGCGATCTCTTCCTGACGGAAGGAATTCACGATCTCATATGCGGTGAGGACATCCCTCGTGTCCATTCTCATGTCGAGTCCCTCGTCGTCGTTGAAGCTGAAGCCCCGCCCCGCAGACAGCTGGTAGCTTGATATGCCGAGATCGAATAGGATGCCGTCCATGGACGTCACCCCGATCCCCCCCAGTATCTGCCTCAAGTCCCTGAAGTTCCCCCTCAGTAGTGTTGCCCGGTCGCTATACCCTTTGAGGGTCACCTCTGCCCGGTCGAGTGCTTCCTTATCTCTATCAATACCAATAATATGTAATTGTCTGTATCTCTCCAGCAGGCCGATGGAATGTCCCGCTCCGCCAATGGTGGCATCGACGAAGACCTTGCATCCGGTGCCGATCAGATTTTCACATACTTCCCTGGAAAGAACGGCTATGTGTTCACGGCCGATCAAAGGCCGAGTTCCGATACAATATCAGCTATCTGATCGGGGTCGGCGGTGGCCAGTTTGACCAGTTCCTCCCATTTCTCCTTTGCCCAAACCTCTATCTTCTTTCCCACACCGATGATGACGACATTCTTCTGTATGTGCGCATCTGTTTTCAGCGCCTGGGGGATAAGGATCCTCCCCAGTTTGTCGATGGGGCACTCCGATGCCCCGGAATAGAAGTAGCGCAAAAATGCCCGCGCCTCCTTTCGGATAGGGCCTGTGGCGGAAACCTTGTCCTGGATGGCCAGCCATTCCTGGTAGGGATAAGCGACGATACAGCCGTCCAGATTGGTGAGGATGAGCCTGAGGTCGTAACTCTGTCCGAGGGCCTCCCTGAACTTCGCCGGGATGCTTACCCTGCTCTTGTCGTCTATCGAGTATTCATACCGTCCTGCGAACAATCTCCCACCTTTTTACACCTTTTACCACTTTAGTCATTTATACTTGTAACTCCATATCTTGTCAAGGTTTTTTTCCTCTATTTCCGCCGTTTCCCGCTTGCCTTCCGGGCCTGTCCCCGGCGGGTGTCAGAAGAGATGAAGCGGATGCTGACACAAATCTGTTGATAATTCATCGCGCCTCAGGTAGTCTTTTAAACCATCGTAAAATAATCGGAGTGTCAATGAAGGTACCAATTACCCGCGAAGGCTATGAAGCGTTGAAGAAGGAGCATGAGAACATGCTTGCCGTGAAACGTCCCCAGATCCTCAAGGCCATTGAGGAGGCACGGGAGCACGGCGACCTCTCGGAGAACGCTGAATACGATGCCGCGCGGGAGGAATTCCAGTTTCTTCAGCAGAGAGTTTCCGAGATCGAGGAGCAGCTGAGAAATTCCGAGATCGTCGACGTGAGGAAAGGCGATGGAGAGACCGTGGAGTTTGGCTGTACCGTGACACTCGTCAATCTCGACACCGATGAAGAATCCCTTTACAGGATCGTCGGTCCCTACGAATCGGACATCAAAAAGAACACAATATCGATCACTTCCCCCCTCGGCAGGGCCCTCATGGGCAAGTCCGTCGGCGACGAAGTGAACTTCAACGCCCCCGGCGGCCAAAGAACCTACGAGATAGTTAAAGTAGACTGAAAGACCGCTTGAACCGCTTGAACCGCTTGAACCGCTTAAGCCGTTTGAACGTTAAAAGACTGAACTGATTGGCCTTTGCATTTTCCGTTCAAGCTGTTTAAACGGTTCAAGCGGTTCAAGCGGTCTTCTAGATCCCGAATGTCACGCTCATCACTTCTTCGAGGCTGGTTATTCCCTTCTCGACCTTCTTGAGGCCCGATTCGTAGAGTGTGGTCATGCCCAGCTTTCGCGCCGTCTCGCGCATGTTCTGATAGGAAACGTTGTGGGTGATGAGGGATTTGAGCTCCTCCGAGGAGGACATGATCTCGGCGATCAGCGTCCGTCCCTTGTACCCGGTGTTGTTGCAGGCGGGGCATCCCTTCGCCCGGTAGATCGTATCGGCATCGAGTTTCACGGAGCCCAGGTCCGTCGTGGTGGGCCTGTAGGCCTCCTTGCATTCGGGGCAGAGCCTCCTGACGAGCCTCTGGCCGACGACGGCAAGGACCGTCGGTGCGAGGAGGTAGGGTTCAACCCCGATGTCGATGAGCCTCGTCACGGCCGACGGCGCGTCGTTGGTGTGGAGCGTGGAGAGCACCAGGTGACCCGTCAGCGCCGAGCGGACACAGATCTCCGCCGTCTCAAGGTCGCGGACCTCGCCGACGAGCATGATATCGGGATCCTGGCGCAGGAAGGCCCTCAGGGCCGACGCGAAGGTGAGCCCGATCTCGGGTTTGACCTGCACCTGATTAATGCCGGCAAGGCGATACTCAACGGGATCCTCGACGGTGAGGATGTTCTTCTCTGACGACTTGATCTCCTGGAGAATGGCGTAGAGCGTCGTCGATTTTCCGCTGCCCGTGGGGCCGGTGAGGAAGACTACCCCGTAGGGGCTGAAGATGGCCGACCGCAGCTTTACGAGGTCCTCCTCTTCGAAGCCCATCTCCGCCAGTTCGAAAACGACCCCCGTCCTGTCAAGTATGCGCAGTACGACCTTCTCACCGTAGATGGTGGGTATCACGGAGACGCGAAGGTCAATGGTCCTGTCCTTGAGCTTCACCATGAACGTCCCGTCCTGGGGAAGCCGTTTCTCCGCTATGTCGAGACCCGAGAGGATCTTTATACGGGAGACGATGGGAAGGTGGAGATGCTTCGGAGGCGGCGCCATTTCGTAGAGCTTGCCGTCTATGCGGTACCTCAGGGATATCTGGTTCTCGAAGGGCTCGATATGGATGTCCGAGGCGCGCTTATCGATCGCCTGCCAGAGCATGAGGTCGACAAGTTTCACCACAGGGGCGGCCTTGGCGCGCTCCACGATACTCTCTATGCCTATGGAATCGTCCCGGGAGTCGGGCGATCTCAGATCGAGGCTTTTTACCGTGTGGCCGTGCTGCTGGAATTTCGGCGCGATCACCGTTGTATCGTAGAACTCCTCTATGGCGCGCAGTATGTCCGATTTGGTCGCCACCACGGTGTTGATCTCGCAGCCGGTGATCTTTCTGAGTTCATCGATGAGCATCACGTCGAGAGGGTTGAACATGACGCAGGTGAAGACGCTGCCGTCGCGGGAGAAGGGCAGGATGAGATTCCTCAGGGCAAATTGTTTGGGTATGAGCTTCCTGAGATCCTGATCGTCGGATGGCCTCATGGATCCATTCTGAGAGGACAGGAGCGGGACATCGAATTCCTGGGAGAGGGCGAAGGCGACATCGTCTTCCGCCATGAGTCCCCGGCTCACGAGCACCTCGCTGAGATATCCGCCGCGTGTCTTCAAAACCTCGAGGGCCGTCTCAAGCTCACCCGGAGGGATGAGCCTCTGGTCCGTCAGGAAGGCAGCCAGCCTCCCGTCGGGAGAGTCCTTCTTCAACCGTGTCGTCATGCATCTATTGTAAGAAAAAAGGGGAATAATGGCAAACCGAAAAAACGTCCCAGGTCGCAGGTCTCAAGTCTCAGGCGAGAACCGTGACAAGACCCGGGACGCGTGCTCATCGGGTAGAGTCCAGCGGGTGTCTAT
>MVQQ01000181.1 GCA_002067555.1 Syntrophorhabdus sp. PtaB.Bin184 | reverse complement strand
CGTCAACGATGTGACCTTCACCGTCGGGAAGGGGGAGGTGTTCGGGCTCGTCGGGGAGAGCGGTTCGGGCAAGACCGTGACGGCCCACTCCATCATGCGCCTTGTGCACCCACCGGGCAAGGTCGTCTCGGGAAGGATCGTCTTCGAGGGCAGGGACCTTTTGAGCTTGAGCGAGAGACAGATGGAGGAGGTCCGCGGCAGCCGCATAGGAATGGTTTTCCAGGAGCCCATGACCGCTCTGAACCCTGTCCTGAGGATCGGCGAGCAGATAGCCGAGACGATCGAGATACATGGCCTTCGCCAAGGAAACGGCGTGCGGGAAAGGGCGCTTGAGCTTCTGAGGCAGGTGGGGTTCGACGACCCGGAAAAGAGATACATCCAGTACCCCCATCAGCTCTCGGGCGGGCAGAGGCAACGCATCCTGATGGCTATGGCCGTCTCCTGCGATCCCTCCCTCATCATCGCCGACGAACCCACGACAGCCCTCGACGTCGCGACGGAATCCCAGATCCTCAGTCTCACCCGAGGCCTCGTCGATTCCCTGGGGATGTCGATGATATTCATCACCCACGACCTGACGATAGTGAAGTCCATGGGCCAGTCCGTGGGGCTCATGTATGCTGGAAGGATGGTGGAGAGGAACCGCGTGGAGAATTTTTTCAGGGAGCCTTTGCACCCTTACGGCCGGGGCCTTCTGGAATCGGTCTACGGATTCTCCGGGAGCGCCAAGAGGCTCAAGGCCATCCCGGGTTCGGTGCCGAAGCTCTCCGAGCTGCCGGCAGGTTGCAAGTTTCATCCCCGGTGTCCTTTCGCCATGGATGTATGCAGGGGGGATGAGCCGGTCATGAAGGAGGTCGCGGAGGGTCAATGGGTCCGCTGTTATCTGTACTAGACGTCAGGAAGCACTACGAGGTCCGCAGGACCCTCTTCTCGGTGACCAAAGAGACGATACGGGCCGTTGACGGCGTCAGTTTCCACCTCGGCGTCGGCGAGACTCTGGGGGTTGTCGGCGAGAGCGGTTCGGGAAAGAGCACGCTGGCGCGGTGCGTCCTCCTCCTCGAAAGGCCCGACAGCGGAGAGATTGTTTTCGACAACGTGAGTCTCCTCACGGCGGGGGGCGAAGAGGTCAAGCGGTTGCGCAGGCGGATGCAGATCATATTCCAGGACCCCTATTCGTCGCTCAACCCGCGAATGAAGGTGCGCGAGATCATCGCCGAGCCCGTCCGTTTCCATGGCATGGCGAAGGGCAGGGCGGATGTGGAGGCACGGGTCGGCGAGATATTGAGGAGTGTCGGTCTCGACGAGGATTTCCTGAGGAAGTACCCCCACGAGATGAGCGGCGGCCAGAGGCAGAGGGTGGCCATAGGCCGGGCGCTGGCGACCGAGCCGGCCCTCGTCATCGCCGACGAGCCAGTCTCCTCCCTCGACGTCTCCATACAGGCCCAGATCGTCAATCTTTTCCTCGATATCCGCGAGAGGTCCGAGATCTCCATGGTCTTCGTCTCCCATGACCTCAACATCGTCCGTTTCCTGTCGGACCGTATCCTTGTGTTATATAAAGGCAAGGTTGTGGAGATTGGTGCTCGGGACGAGGTTTTCCTGAACCCCTTTCACCCCTATACGCGCATGCTCATCCGGGCCTCACAGGGAGATTTTGCCTTGAGGGAAGAAGCGACGAACGGCGCCCTCCCTTTGGGATGCCCGTACTATGATAAATGCGAGGACAGGAAAAGGAAATGCGCCGGTGAGGCCCCGGAACTCACGGGTGATGAGGACCACAAGGTTGCCTGCTTTCACGCATTTTGATCCCTCTGTCGGACAATGAAATATCGGGTTTTTTGCTTCCGGGCCGCAATCCTATCGGACGGCAAGGAACAGCGAACCCCCGTCGGTCGGGCCTCCCAGGGGTGGATGCCTTTTCTCCGAAATGTGACGAAAATCATTTACATCGTTAACAGTTGTGCTAAACTAGCGATAATTAGAATTACTAACTTACATAATCCTCAGGAGGTGTAGTATGGTAAAGCTTCACAGGAACAAGAAAGGTTTTACGTTGATCGAGCTTCTCATCGTTATCGCCATCATCGGCATCCTCGCGGCGATAGCACTTCCGGCGTACATGGACTATACCCGGAAGACAAGGCTGACGGAAGTTACGAATGGGATGGGTTCAATCAAGACCGCCATTATTGCGTGGGTATCGGAGCAGCAGGGCGCTGCGAACCTGAACTTGGCCGATGCAACTGCAGTACAGAACACGCTTGGTATTACCGTACCTTCAAAATATCTTGGAGGTATCACGGTGACTGCCGATACTGCCGGTGGCAATGCCGCCATTCAATGGACTGTGGCAAATATTCAGGGTATAACGGCCGGCGCAACTCTGACACTGAATTGTGTGGGTGACACCAACTTTCAGACTTGGACTTGGGGAGGAACGATAGACGCGAAGTACCAACCCAAGAACTAGAGGGTCGGATGAGAAGGGGGGGCTGAAAATGCCCCCTCCCATTCTTGCGTTGACATGACGAACAAAGGTTTTACGCTGATAGAATTACTGGCTGGCATACTTGTTCTTTCCGTTATCGTTCTCATCGCCCTGCCCATGCACGCCATGCGCAGCAAGAGAACTGAGCAGGTGAGCGTGAAGGCGCAGCTCCGCTGCATCAGGGAGGCGGAAGAGTCGTACAGGTCGCGGTATGGGTGTTACACAGATGACGCCAGCAAGCTTGCGAACTGGAAACAGAGGACGAAGAGATATCATTTCAGGATACGTCATGCCAACTCGACCCGTTTCGTCGCCGAAGCAAATGGCGATCTCAATAACGACAGGATAAGCGACGATATCTGGACCATCGATGAGAACGGGGTTTTGGCAAACATAAAGTGAGCGCAAGAGACGATGCATACCCTACATCTGATCATTGTTTTCGTTTTCGGAGCGGTCATCGGCAGTTTTCTTAACGTCTGCATCTACAGGATACCGAGAAAGAAGTCCATCATCCACCCTTCATCGGCATGTCCC
>MVQQ01000180.1 GCA_002067555.1 Syntrophorhabdus sp. PtaB.Bin184 | reverse complement strand
TCTCGAAGAATATGAGAGGGTGGGCGAGATCCTGTATCGCGAGGAAGAGGTCCGAACGAAGATGGTAAGGGCGGATGGCGAGATCCGGGATGTTCTCGTTCAATTGCGCTTCATGGACCGCGATTCCTGCATTTTCACCGTCGTCGATGTCACGGAACGGCAACGGACCGAGGAGTCCCTGCGGTTCACCCAGTTCGCCATGGACCGGGCGCGGGACCTGATCGTGTGGGTAAGAGACGACGGCTCGATATTCTACGCCAACGACGCCTCCTGCGAGTCCCTGGGATATTCCCGGGAGGAACTCCTGTCGATGACCGTTTTCGACGTGGATCCTGCCTATCCCCGTCAGGCGTGGGCACCGGCATGGACGAGACTCAGGCAGGACGGTTCTTTGCTCCTCGAAGTCCGGCCGACGAGAAAGGACGGAAGCGTTTTCTCCCTTGAGATCAGCGCGAGCTTTCTCAGCTACGGAGACATGGAATATGCCTGCGCCTTCATGCGGGACGTCACGGAGCGCAAGCGGATGGAGAACACTCTGCGCATGAGCGAGGAGCGGCTCCATGCCCTCTTCGAGTCGGCCGGCGACGCCATAGTCATAGCGAGGGATGTGATCATTGACTGCAACGAGAAGACGCTCGAGATGTTCCGTTGCACGCGGGACGAGATAGTGGGAAAGACCCTCGCCCAGTTTTCTCCCCCTGTCCAGGCGGACGGCAGGGATTCCCTGAAAGAGGCTTCGGTGAAGACAAAGGCATGTCTCGAGGGGGTGCCTCAATTCTTCGAATGGAAGTATCTTCGTGCCGATGGAACACCCTTCGATGCCGAGGTCAGCCTGACAAGGATCGACATTCGCGGCGAGGCATACCTTCAGGCGATCGTTCGTGACGTGACAAAGAGAAAACAGACGGAGGAGGAACTGAGGCGCCTGAGCGTCGCCATCGAGCAGGCGGCGGAGGAGATAATCATCACCGATGCCGACGGGGTGATACAGTACGTGAACCCGGCCTTTGAAAGAATCACCGGATACCGGAGGCAGGAGGCCATCGGCCAGACACCGCGTCTCGTGAAGAGCGGCGTCCATGACGGGGTCTTTTACGAGAACCTCTGGGACACCATCGGGAGCGGCAACATCTGGACGGGCCAGATCACGAACAGGCGAAAGGATGGCGCCCTCATCCAGGAGGACGCCATCATAAGCCCCCTTGTGAGCTCCTCGGGCGGGATCACAGGGTATATCTCCCTGAAGAGGGACATAACGGAGGAGGTGAAGCTCCATTCACAACTCCGTCAGGCGCAGAAGATGGAATCCGTGGGTACCCTGGCAGGTGGTATCGCCCACGATTTCAACAATATACTCACAGCCCTCATTGGGTACGCCACGATCGTGCGGATGAAGATGGAAAAGGACAGCCCGCTTCTGCCCTACATGGACCAGGTCCTCTCCGCCTCCGAAAAGGCCGCCGATCTTACCCGGAGCCTCCTGACCTTCAGCAGGCAGCAGCCCGTCACCCTCGCGCCGCTCGACGTCAATGACGCGGTCCGAGCGACGCAGAAGCTGTTGAAGAGGCTGATCACGGAGGACATAGACCTCTCGACACGCTTCACCGGAGAGGGTACGGTGGTGATGGCCGACAGGTCCCAGATCGACCAGATCCTCTTCAACCTGGTAACGAATGCCCGGGACGCCATGCCGAAGGGAGGCGTGCTCACCATAGAAACGGATGTGGTCAACATGGACCGGGGATTCGTGAGAAGCTTTGGTTTCGGGGCGCCGGGACGTTACGTGCTGATGCGCGTCTCCGACACCGGCACGGGTATGGACGCGGCGACCCGTGAAAAGATATTCGAACCCTTCTTCACGACGAAGGAACTGGGCAGGGGCACGGGTCTCGGCCTCGCCACCGTCTACGGTATCGTGAAGCAGCACAACGGATATATCACCGTGGACAGCGAGCCGAACCGGGGTACCACGTTCTTCATCTACCTTCCGGCCGTGGACCTCACGGCGAATGATGAGGAGCGGCAGGCGTCTGCCGTAAAAGGGGGGTACGAGTTGATCCTTGTTGCCGAGGACGACGGGGAGGTGCGCAGGTTCATGTGTGACGTGTTGAAACGGTATGGCTACAGGATAGTCGAGGCCGTCGACGGCGAAGAAGCCGTCCGGCGCTTCAGGGACACTGCGGACGTTAACCTCGTGATCCTTGACTCGGTCATGCCGAAAAGGAACGGGCGCGAGGCCTACGAAGAGATACGCGGGATGGATCCCCATGCCAGAGTGCTATTCATGAGCGGTTACACGAGAGACATCGTCCTTGACAAAGGTGTGGAGGAGGGGACGTTCGATTTCATAGCGAAACCACTTCTCATCGACAAACTCCTGGCAAAGGTCCGCGAAGTCCTGGACAGGTGAAACGAGACCGTCAGCCCGCGGCCACGGAAGGGCCCCTGACTCCCCCGTAGCCCATTTCCTGGGAGATGGCATCGGCGGCTTTCAGGACCTCGGCAAGAAGGGCTTCCTTGCCTTTCGCATCCACCGAGGAAGAGATGAAGCTGACACCGACCGCCGCAACCACGGACCCCGTGAAATTGTATATGGGGGCCGCAACACCCGAGATGCCCTCGATCGCCTCTCCATCCTCTATGATGTAACCCTGCTTGCGTATCCTCGCCAGTTTCTCCCGGAATTCGTAGGGGTCGGTGGTCGTGTTCTTTGTGTGGGACGCCAGGGGGGTCTTCTGAAGGATCCTGTCCACCTCGTCTTCCGGAAGCGAGGCCATGAGGACCTGTCCGAGCATGCCGAAATAGGGCGGACGGATCCTGCCTATCTGGGAAGCGAAACGGATGGGGTTCCCGGGACTCTCCCTTTTGTCGAGATAGACAAGTTCATCATTTTCGAGAATACCCAGGAAGCAGGTCTTGCCCGACCTTACCTGCAGCTGGTGCAGGAAAGGAGACGCCGTCTTCCTGAGGGAGAGCGACGAGTAGACTATGCTCCCCAGTTCGAAGAGCCGGATGCCCAGTGAATACTGCATGGACGAATGGTCGAATTTCATGAAGCCGTATTTGATAAGCGTGGAGCAGAGCCTGATGGTCGTGGCCTTGGGCAGCCGCACCGCTTCCGTGAGCTGCGTGAGGGTGTAGGCATTCCGGTCGTTGGTGAAGGCGCACATGATCTGGAGGGCCCTCTCAAGGGACCGGTTGTAGAATCCCTTGTCGCTTCGCGTTTCAGCATCGATTCTGTTCATTACATTTCACCTCGTGGGAACCTAGTTCACTATATGAAATACCATTGTATGAAATATGTCAAGATAACTTCTCAAGGGACCCGTCTGCAGTCTCGCATGGTGTACATATTGTATAAAGGAAAACTCTCACTCTGTCGAGAATAAATCTCTTGACAAGTTTCATTTTTCGTTGCTAAAATCACAGAATGAAATACCTGACCATTATGTGGAACAGATGCCTCAACAAATCCTGCCGGAAAATGGATTTGCTGGACGCATTGAGAGGATCGAGCCCACCGTTCCCGTTGGGGGTGAAGAGTGGTGTTCGGCCGGTAGATACGACAGAGACTGTTCAGATCTTGCGCGGGAGGTTTTTATGAAGTCATTCCTGAAGGGTGTTCACAAGGTCATTCTCTTCATGCAGGGCATCTCGGGCGTCGTCCTGACCTTCGTGATCGTTTTGACCACGGCGGATGTGCTCCTGAGGATATTCGGGCACCCCGTTCCCGGTGCCGTGGAGATCACCGCGATGTGCGGAGGCATAGTGATCGGCTTCACGGTTCCCATGACGTCGTGGATGAAGGGACACATCGCGGTTGACTTTCTTCTGAACTCCTGGCCGACAAGAGTGAGGAATACGGTCGAAACGATCACGAGGTGTGTCGGGATAGTGATGTTCATCTTTATCGGCGTCAATATGATAAGGATCGGGCGGGGTTTCCAGATCGCAAACGAGGTGACGGGCACGCTTGAACTTCCGATGTATCCCGTGGTCTACGGAATAGCCGGGGGTCTTTTCGCCCTGTCGGTCGTTCTGTTCTGCGACATCGTGAAGATCTACGGAGGAGAAGTCCATGAATGAGGTCACGGTCGGAATCATAGCTCTTGTGGTGCTTCTGGCACTCTTCTTCACCGGGCTGGAGCTGCCTTTCTGCATGATCCTTGTGGGGTTTTGCGGATTTACGTATCTGG
Organism: Syntrophorhabdus sp. PtaB.Bin184; assembly: GCA_002067555.1. Taxonomy (GTDB): domain Bacteria; phylum Desulfobacterota; class Syntrophorhabdia; order Syntrophorhabdales; family Syntrophorhabdaceae; genus Delta-02. The sequence continues at coordinate 4,076 of MVQQ01000180.1, read as the reverse complement.
TTGATTTTGCCGCGGCGTCCCACATGGTCGCTAGCGATGTTTACGAGGTTTTTGCATCCTATGCGTACACTGTTTTTCCCCTCTTCATTTTCATGGGCCAGATCGCTTTTGTCTCGGGTATAGCGGGAAAACTCTATGACAGTGCGTACAAGTTTTTCGGTCATATCCCGGGAGGACTGGCGGTCGCAACCGTCGGCGGGGCGACGGCCTTCAAGGCGCTCTGTGGCTCCGCCGTCGCGACGGCGGCCACGTTCTCGAACCTTGCCATCCCCCAGATGAACCGCTACGGGTATTCGAGGACGCTCGGCACGGGGCTCGTGGCGATCGTCGGAACCCTGGGTTGCCTCATGCCGCCCACCATCTTCCTTATTATATACGGTCTGATCACGGAGCAGTCGATCGGAGCCCTCTTTCTGGCGGGTATCTTCCCCGGGCTCGGGATAGCCGTGCTGTGGATCCTGACGATCTTTATCTGGGCAAAGATCACTCCGGGACTCGCACCCGCCGGCGGGAGGTCCACCTGGAAGGAGAGGTTCGCGTCCCTGCCGGAGGTCGCCGTTGTCCTCGGGGTGTTCCTTCTCATGATTGTTGGACTTCTCAAAGGATTCTTCACGCCCACGGAGGCAGGGGGGATCGGCGTTGCAGCCGTCCTTGTCATGGTCATCGTAGGGCGGCAGCTTACGTTCAAGAGCTATGTGACGGCAATGGGCGAGGGTCTCAGGACCGCCTGCATGCTGCTCATGCTCATAGCGGGCTCCGCGGTGCTGGGCCATTTCATCACGGTTACGAACATTCCCATGTACATATCCGAGTGGGTCATGGAACTTCCCGTCCACAAGAACATCATCCTCGTCGTCATCTTCTTTGTCTATCTCATCGGCGGTTCCTTCATCGATGACCTCGCGTTCATGATACTTGCGACCCCGGTCTTTTATCCCGCGGTGCAGAAGATGGGTGTCGACCCCATATGGTTTGGCATCATGATAGCGATCACCGTCATGATAGGCATCGTTATCCCACCCGTCGCCTCGAACGTGTTTGTCGTCCACAAACTCACGAACACGCCCATGTCGCAGGTCTACAAGGGTGTCATGCCCTTTTTGGCCGGCATCGCGGTCTTCGGTGCCATACTCTTCGTGTTCCCGGAGATCGCTACATGGCTTCCGAAGTATCTGATGGGAAAGTAACCGATACAGGCGATAAGGAGCGCGAAGGCTCCGCAAGAATAACAAAGGAGGGATGCAATGAAAACAAAAGGGTTTTTGGTGGCGTTGATGGCGGTGGCGCTGATGCTGACAGGTGTCTCGGCAGGGATGGCCCAGGAGAAGGTCATCAAGTTGAAGTTCTCCAACCCTCACCCGATGACCTTCTCATCGGCGCCGGTGATGGCGGCGTTCTGTGATGAGGTCAAGAAACGGACCAACGGCAAAGTTGAGATCACCCATTACTCCGGCGGTACGCTGACCACCTTCCCCAAGACGTACGACGGGATCGTCAGCGGCGTGGCCGACATCGGGCACAGCCACATCGGTTATACCAGGGGACGTTTTCCGGTGACGGAGATACTCGACCTGCCCGTGGGCTACACGAGCGGTTTCGTGGCGACCCACGTGAAATGGGACTATTACAAGAAGTTCAAACCGAAAGAATGGGACAAGGTCCATGTCCTCTATTTCTGGTCCGTCGGTCCCCAGATCCTTGCCACAACGAAGAAGGAGCTGAAGAAGTTCGATGACCTCAAGGGCATGAAGATCCGGGGAACGGGAAGGCCTGCCGACATCATCAAGGCCATGGGTGCGACCCCCGTGGCGCTCGAGATGGGTGACGTGTACGACGCGTGTCAGAGGGGTCTTCTTGACGGTGTCTACGACGCGATGGAGATATGGAAGGGCTTCAGACTCGGTGACGTGCTGAAGTACGGCTACCTCTCCCAGCGCGGCGCCGGTTCGATATTCACCTTCTACGTGGCGATGAACAAGAGAAAATGGGATTCCCTGCCCAAGGACATCCAGAAGATCATGACGGACACGGCGGAGGAATGGGTCGACAAGCACGCGGTGACAACCCTGCAGGCCGATCAGGCCGGCATGGATTACCTGCTGTCGAAGGGCGGAAAGGTCCTCACCCTTCCCGATGCGGAGCTAAAGAAGATGAAGGCGGCAGTGCAGCCCGTCATCGACGACTATATGAAGAGCATGGAAGCCAAGGGATCCAAGAAGGCCGACATGCAGGCCCAGTTGAACTACATCTATGAGCGCATCGACTACTGGAGCAAGCAGGAAAAAGAAAGAAAGCTGAAAAGCCCCTACGAGAAGAAATAGCCGCGTGAAAGGGAGGGGCACAGAGGCCCCTCCCTTTCGTTGAGGTGACAGGTTTCAGGTCCCAGGTTTCAGGCAAAGGACAAAAAGAAGCGCACCAGTCTTAAGGGGGCCCCGATGATGCCGGGCAGCCCGAAAACCTCCCCGTCATCCCGCCACCCTTCTTCTCCCCGTCTTCGCACTGGTTGTTCTGACGTGAAACCTGAAACGTGAAACGGTCTTCCACTCCTGAAACCTGAAACCGGTATCCTTTGGTCCACCACATGAACTGAGCACTCACAACATGGCATGAAGGTCATCGGTGAGCGCAACCAGATATCAAGATAAGAGTCCGTAACAGAAGGACAAAAAAAGTTCTCATGAATTTTCTTGACAATAATTTTCCGTATGGTATAGTTCATTACATGAAATGAGTTTCCATGAGGTGAAACAAATGGGCGAACAAGACGTTCTATTTTCAAAGCTGGGTTCCATCGCACATATCACCATCAACAGGGCCGAGGCCTTGAACGCATTGAACGATAGCGTCCTGAAGAAACTCGACAGGGTCCTCGACGACATCGAAAAGGACCCATCGATCATAGCCGCGGTCATCACGGGTGCGGGAGACAAGGCCTTCATAGCGGGCGCCGACGTTAAGGAGATCAAGGAAGCGGGTTCCGGAAGGACGGCGTTCATCGGCGGCGGCCAGCAGACCATCTACAAGATAAAAACGTCAAGCAAGGTGATGATCGCCGCCGTCAACGGGTACGCGCTCGGTGGCGGACTGGAGGTCGCTCTCATGTGTGACTTCAGGATCGCCTCTGAGAAGGCGAAGCTGGGGCTTCCCGAAGCGGGGCTCGGGGTCATGGCAGGCTACGGAGGGACGCAGATGCTTCCGAGGCTCGTCGGCCCCGGGAGGGCGAAGTACATGATACTCACCGGCGCCATCCTGAGTGCCCGGGAGGCATATGACATCGGGCTCGTCGACAAGGTGTGTGCGCCGGAGGAGTTGAATAGCGAGGTGACCGCCATAACGGAGAAGATAGCGGCAAGCGGTCCCCTGTCGATCAAGGGAAGCAAGGAGGCCATCGATCGCGGCCTTGCTCTTTCCCTCGAAGAGGCGCTGAAGCTGGAACTCTCCATCTATGACAAAGTTGCAAACTCAGAGGATGCGGAAGATGGTCTATCGGCATTCCTGGAAAAGAGAAAGCCTGTGTTCAGAGGCAAGTGATTGACCGGCTGCAGGCAACTAAAGAAACGAGGAGGAACACAATGAGTTACCCGAACCTGTTCTCACCAATCACGATGAGGGGAGTCACATTCCCCAACCGGATCCACAGGACATCCATGGTTTCCGGTCTCACGACCGAGGATGGCATGGTCACCGATGAGCTGATCAAACGCTATATCAGAGAGGCAAAAGGCGGTGTGGGCGGCATAGTCGTGGAAGCTGCCGTCATTATTTCCTCAAAGAGCCCGTACAACCTGAGAATCTCCAGTGATGAATACCTCCCTGGCCTCACGAAACTCGTGGCGGCAATGCGGGAGGCGAACAAGGAGGTCAAGATCGGCGTGCAGATCATGCAGCACCTGAAGCTTGCGAAGAGCGGTTGGAGACAGAAAGTGGAGGATTTCAAGACCGAGGAGCTTCCGAAGATCGTGGAAGACCACGTCGCGGCGGCCAAGCGTGCCATGGCGGCAGGCTTCGATTTCATCGAGATTCACATGGCGCACGCCTACGTTCTCTCATCCTTCCTCTCCCTGTGCAACACGAGG
>MVQQ01000179.1 GCA_002067555.1 Syntrophorhabdus sp. PtaB.Bin184 | reverse complement strand
CCGCCTCGACCCCGGCACCTCCTACTACGTCCGCGTCCAGGGAACCCCCGACAAGCTCCTCTTCGGCCCCTACGCCCAGACGGAGGAGGCGGAGGTCCACGTGGTGAAGATGGTTTAAGCCGCTCGAACCGCTAGCCGCTTGAACGGAAAAATCAGAGACAAGGTCTTGCCCTTCAGCGTTCAGGCGGTCCAACCGGTCTTTGGCCCGCTGCCCTGACCACCGAGAGCGTACAGAAAGAAGCTGCAGGTTCGAATTTGGTCGCGCTTTCATCTCCCCTGTCTTAAAGACGAAAAGAGTCAATTATTCTTTTATGGTTCATATAAAAGCTAGCAAAACAGGTCAGGGATTATATAGCGCTAGGTTTTTGCCTCTCCCCCGGCGGGGCAACACCGGGTGAAGAGCCTTGGTGGTCTTGCGGCAGACGATCGGTCTTCCCGTGCTGTCGATCATGTATCCTGAACCTCCCGGACGTCCGCGCCGGCATGTTCCGAGGGGGAACCTCGGAAGATCTCGTCGGCGAAGGTCTGGCCTATCGGTACGTAGAGACTCTCCAAACCGCTTCAGCCTGAGTACGCACCGGACGAGGCATTGTCTTTCAACGTTCAAGCGGTTGAAACGGCTCAAGCGGTTCAAGCGGTCTTTTTTCTCACCCCGTCGATCATCTCCTGAACCTCCTTGTTCGTCCTCACCTCCCGGATCTCCACCTCGGGATGTTCCGAGGGGTAGACGCGGAAGATCTCGTCGGCGAAGGCCTGACCTATGGACTCGACCCTGTCGAAATCGATGAGGGCGACCCTGAATTGATCGATCCTTGCAAGGAGGCGCTTTGCCTCCGAGCGGGAGACGAGTTTTTCCGTTCCGTGGTGCGCTAGATGCGCAGAAACGACGGTGGTGGAAAAACCGGGAGACGTCTGTGATGAAAATTTCTCGTAAATATCTCTGATCTGCCGTGATGTGTCGTTCTTGAGTGTCATTGTCACCAGGGTGCCGGGGCCTTCCTGCTGGGTCTCGACGGTCCAGTCGTCGCCGTCCCCGGAGGTGTGGGTGAGGAGAATGCCCTTCGAGAGGATGCTGAAAGCGTCGAACATGCGGGCGGTGAAGAATATCCCATGACCGGGATGGGCGGCGGGGTCGGTGGTGAGTTTCCCTTTCGTAAGCTCGAGGATGGCATGACGTTCATCGATGAGGTCCATGTGAGACAGCACCTTGTCAAAAATGCCGACCCCCCGGTCCCATATGGTCATCTTCGTCGACACGGCCGTTCTTTTTACCTGTACGAAGGCACTTTCGCTGCCCGAGTGGGCGGCGACGTTGCTGAAGATCTCTGTGAACCCGTACTGCCATATGTCGAGGGCATTCTCCGGGAGGGGGCCAAGCATGTCCCGGACCTCCCTCCGCCATACGATATCCTCAGGGGTCATATCGGTGACAGGCAGTATCTTCTTGTGCTCTTCCAGCGTGCACAACTCGTATCTCGCCAGGCTGGTCCGGGCTATCAGGTTCGCTTCGACGAGAAATTTGAGGTGTTTATGGACAGCCTGGCGGCTAATGCCGAATTGAGTCGTCGCCCTCGACACAGTGTCACCGGACCTGCGCTCCACATTTTTCAGAATGAAACCCCGAACCGTCTCGCCTCTTTTCCTCGTTCTTCCCGCCATGGTGTAAACCTTACATTCTCTCTAGTGTAAACTGTTCCAACAACGCAGGTCAATACCAAAATCTTCCACAGCGAAAAGGGGTGCTGCCTCGCCTTTCAGGCCAGGGAACGCCCTTTACCGGACTGGCGCATCTGGTTTATACTATCGCCCTGAGTGGGGAGAGATTGCGGGTGCGCGTCCTTTTCCTTGAACCTTTGAACTGTTGAACCGTCTTTTGCACCGGGAGGTAAGAATCATGTCCGATCAAAGTCTCGTCGACAGGGAAGATTGCGTCCTTGTTGTGATCGACGTGCAGGAAAAACTGATGCCGGTGATCTCCGGAAAGGAAAGGGTGATCGCCAACACTGCAACGTTGGTCAGGTTCTGCGGCATCTGCGGGATTCCCGTCGTCTTCACGGAGCAAAAGAAGCTGGGGCCGACGGTCCCCGAGATCAAGGACCTCATGCGGGGTTTCACCGCCGTCGAGAAGCTCCACTTCAACTGCTTCCTCAACGATGAGTTCCGCGACCGGGTGGAAAGGCTTGGCCGAAAGACCCTTATCATCGCCGGGGCCGAGGCTCACATATGCGTCGCGCAGACCGCCATTGGCGCCCCGCCGGGCCTCGGTGTCCATGTCGTCGCCGACGCCGTGTCGTCAAGGTCACCCGACAACAGGACGATCGCCCTCGAAAGGATGCGTGAGGCTGGCGCTGTTATCACCTCCACGGAGATGTTCATCTACGAGATACTCCGTGAGGCCGGCACCGACGAGTTCGCAGCCGTCCTGCCCCTTGTGAAGTGATTTTTCTAAACCTTGCCTGAAATCCATGCGATAATTGAGTGGAGTAACGGGTTTCCGGGCGTTCTCGCGGTCCACGAAGGGGAGCGTACATCACCTGAGGCGGAGGCACAATGAAGGTCCCATCGAAGACCATGGAAGGTCAGCCTGCGGCTGATCGAAGGAGGGAAAGAAAGCGGGGCGCGGACGGAGATGTGCCTGAATTCCAGGACCTCTACCGCTCTTTCTTTGAGTTCGCTCCCGACCCCATGGGAGTGACCGATCCCGATACCGGTGTTGTCCTCGATGCCAACAAGGCCTTTGAGGCGTGGTCCGGCTATTCCCGCGAGGAGCTTCTGGGGAAGAGCACTGTCGAACTCGGTTTCTGGGTGCACGAGAAAGACAGGCAGGCGATCATACGCAGGCTTTACGAGACGCAATGTGTCGAGGGTGTGGAAATCGACTGGAAAACAGGGGAGGGCCAGGCGAAGAACGTCCTCTTCTCCGCGAAGCTTATAGACACGGCCCATGGCAAGCTGGTCCTTTTCATCGGCAGGGACATCACCGAGCGCAAGAAGATGGAACAGGTGCTCAGGGAATCCGAGCGCAGACTGTCGGACATCATCGAGTTTCTCCCCGACGCCACCTTCGTCATTGACAGGGAAGGAACGGTGATCGCCTGGAACCGGGCCATGGAAGTGATGAGCGGGGTAAGCAAGAAAGACATGATCGGGAAGTCGGACCACGCCTATGCCGTCCCCTTCTACGGGCGGCGCAGGAAACTCCTCATAGACATGGTCGGAGAAGCCGACGACAACTATGAATCCAAGTACATATACATGAAGAGGAACGGCCACACGATCTATGCCGAAGCCTTCACCGAGGCCCTCTATGGAGGCAAGGGGGCCTGCCTGTGGGGAACGGCGGCCGCCCTGCTCGACGAGCACGGCAACAGGGTCGGCGCGATAGAGTCCATCCGGGACATAACCGATCACAGCCTGGCCGAAGAAAGGCTCCGGTCGTCCTTCGAAGAGCTGCGCAGGCTCTCCGCCCACATCGAGGAGGTGCGCGAGAACGAGCGGGCCGCCATCGCCCGGGAGCTGCACGACGTCCTGGGACAGATCCTCGCCGTTATAAACATGGACCTCAACTGGCTGAGCAAGAAGATTCCCCCACACGAAAAGGCGCTGCTCGGCAAGGTCGCCTCCGCCCTCACCCTCGTCAAGCAGGCAACGAGAACCATCCAAAGGGTGTCCTCGGGCTTGAGACCTGTCGTCCTCGATGATTTCGGCCTTGCCGCCGCCATTGACCATGCCCTGAAGGAATTCCGCGACCAGACCGGCATAACGACGAGCCTCGTTATCGACGGCCCGGTGACGGACATGGATAAGGACCGGGCCATAGCGCTCTACAGGATATTCCAGGAGGCCCTGACGAACGTGATGCGCCATTCCCGGGCGACACGCGTGGAGGTCTCGCTGCAGGCCGGGGGGGGCAACGTTCAGCTGATGGTCACAGACAACGGACGTGGCATCTCAAAACAGCAGATCTCCGACAGGAACTCCCTTGGTATACTTGGCATGCGTGAGCGTGTCTCTTTCATCGGCGGAAGGATCGAGATCTCCGGCTCCGGCAGCGCCGGAACCCGCATCACCGTCGACGTTCCGCTGAAAGGAACAGAACGGCAATGACGGGCGGAACAGGGCCTGCAAGGCATGCCAACCCCATAACCCATCACCTGGAACCCACGATCTGCAGTTTTACTTTTGTTTGACGTAGACGAGATCCGTGGAAGAGAAGCTGCCGCCCTTGTTCGTCTTCGCCCAGCTCGCATCGACACCGAAGAGCTCCACAACCTCCAGCTCGCCCTTGAAGGCGCCCTTCTTCCTGCCGAGAGGCTGCTTCGTTCTGGGATCGATAACCTCTTCGCCGGGGGCGAAGACCTCGAGAACCTTGCCCTTTTCCAGACCGGACAGCCGTCCCGCGTTGATGTAGACCTTCGCACCGTCAACGGAGGCGATGCGGGAATGCCAATCGATGGAAAGGACGGTCTTCAGGACGTCCTCCGCGATCATCTCTATGGCAAGGTCGATCGCCTTGATCTTCGCCTTTTCCGTACTGAGGTCACCTTTTTCCCGGGACAGGGAGATGGGGTTCCTGCCGGAGAGCTGTTTCATCGTCTTGCCTGTTTCGGTGTTGAAAACATCGATGGCAAGCTTCGACATGGCGAAGGATGTTTCCTTTTCATCCTTGCCCTCTATCCTCGACGAACTCGTATAGACATCGGAAAGGGTGGTCTTCAGGATCGCCTGAACACCGAAATCGTCGTTCATCTTCTTCGCGTTGGCGACATCGAAGTATGACCCTCTGACATTCAGTGTATTGGGGTCGACGCATATCACCGTCCCCGTGCTTTCGAGACGTGATATGAGGCGCTTGGTGGCCAGTTCTCCCAAACCTTCCGATTTGTAATTCGTGTTGTCCGTCACGGGAAGCACCACGATGCGCCGCTTCATCTTGGGCGACGGGTACTCGAAGGAAATGAGGCCCTGCATGTACCCCAGACCGACGGGGATGTATCCCATCTGCGTCGGGTAGGCCATCTGGGGATTGATGCCCTTCTTCTTCAGCTCTTCCTCGAGCTTCGCTATCCTTCTCTCCAGCTCATCCCGTTCCTTCTTGCTCGGGCCGCTGCTGCCGACGCTGAAAGAAAGCGCCTCGCCGATGCCCGGTGCGTACTGGTCCTTCCGGACCCACACGTAGGGCGGCTCGTAGGGGGTCAACATGTACTTGCGGTTCCGGGTGTAAATGTATTCGACGCCGTCGATGACCTTGATATCGCCCAGTTCGGGTTCTTTGACCTCTTCCGGTTCACCCCGTGCAGGCTTTTTCTGGGTGGCGGAATCGGTCTTCTTTGCGGTCTTGGCGGGATCCTCGTCTTTCTTTTTACCCCAAGGCATGTAACTGCAGGAAGCGAGAACGATTACCAACACAAGGATTACAATTTTTCGCATCGTGTGATTATAAATAGGTAGTGAAGAAAAGTCAAATTTTTAAATGTTGAGCTTTGTGAACCCTTATATCTCGCCTCTGAAGAGAGGGAGGGAGAAGAAGAAGGTGCTTCCCCGGCCGGGGGCGCTCTGAACGTGGATGGATCCTCCGTGCGCCTCCACGACGGATTTCACGATAAACAGGCCCAGCCCGCTCCCCTCTTCCTGTTTTCCCAGGCTCCCGCGGCGGTATTTCTCAAAGATGAAGGGGAGCTCCTCGGCCGGTATCCCCGTGCCCCTGTCCTCCACGAAGGTCACGAGCGCGGCATCGTCGACGCGGGTACCGATGCTGACCGTGGAATCTTCGGGTGAGAATTTGAGGGCATTCACGACAAGGTTCGTGACGACCCTTTCGATGTAGTCCCTGTCCGCGAGAACGAGGGTCTGGGGGGCAGCACCATGGGCGAAGACCACCCTGGGCGCGTATAACTTCGCCACTCCGCGCAGGATCTCGTTCATGTCGACGGGCGCGATGTCAAGGTCCAGCTTTCCCGATTCGATCCTGGACACGTTGAGGTAGTTCTCGACGAGGTGATGGATCTTCGATACGTTGCCCGTGATGTTGACCAGCTTCTCCCTGACGGCGCCTTCGAGAGGGCCGTATTTCCCCTCGAGGATCCTGTCGAGAAAACCCGAAACGGGAACGAGAAAGGACCGTATGTCGTGATTTATCGCCGAGACGAAATCCGCTTTGACCTCCTCTATCCTCTTTTCCCTCGATATGTCCTGAAGGAGCAGAATGCGGCCCTGGGGAGCGTTCTCCAGGGACCAGGGCGAAACGAGGACCTTGAGATACAGGGGTTCGGCGGAACCTTCCCGCGGAATGACAACCTCCCTCAGGGAGGTGTGTTCGTCGCCGGAGATATCTAGTGACGGGAAAAGGTTCTTCCACGCGTCGCCCAGGGCGGCGGTCGCGTCCGTTCCCATGATGGCCGCCGCGGCCCTGTTGCAGTAGATGATGACGCCTTCGTGGTCGAGGGCCACAACCCCTTTGTCCACCGTTTCCAGGATGGACAGGAAACGCATCCGGTCCTGCCGGATGGTGGTGGTCTTGTCCTCGAGCTCGGCGTTGATCGCCCGTATCTTCGCCATGTTATCGCTTATCGTCTTTTCGCGCTCGGAGATGGAGTCAAGCATGCTGTTGATGGACGAGGCGATGAGGGCGAACTCGCGCGTCGTCACCTTCGTTCTGTCGATGCGGGAGAGGATGTCTCCTTTCTCGATCCTTCCGCAAATGGCGAGGATGCCCCGGAGGGAGGGGTCGATGCCCCGCGTGATCGCGAAGGTTATGACGATCACCGCCGACGTCGCAAGAACGGATATCATGACGAAGATGAAGAGAAGACGCTTCTTGAAGGGCAGAAAGATATTCTCGCTCACGGCAATGCCGTAGGCCCACTTCTCCGGCCCTTCTTCGTTGTACGGCGACGGTTTGTAAATCGTATAATAGCGCGACTTTCCAATGATGGTCCTGCCTATGTAGTTCCTGTTCTCCTCGTGAAGAACGGTCGTGATCTCATCGGGAAGGCTCTCGGTATCCGCTCCGGTCAGGGAGAATATGGTGCTGAACATCCTCCTGTCGTTCCTGAAGAGCGAGATGTACACCGGCTCCCCGCGCTTGCGGGAGAGAAGATCGGTCAGGTTCCTCACAAGGGAGCTGCCGTTGTCGACAATGATGAGCTCCGAGAGGACCACCTTGAGCTCGCCGAGGGGCATGGAAAGAAAGAGGGCGGGCCGCACCCCGTCTCTCGTGTCGATGGCGATGAAGCCTCTCGTTGTCGCCTCTGAAGCAGCCCGGGGTATCGTGACGGGAAGATCGGTGCGCCGGCCCCGCAGGGTGACGATGGGCTTCATCCTGTTATCCGCGAGGTGAAGCGCATCGACGTTCTCGCGCTCGATAAGGTCGGCGAAGATCTCCCGGATCCTGCCGGTATCCATCCGTGAAACGGCCTCCCTCAGAGGCCGGCGCATCGCCAGCTGCCTCAGCCGGGTCTCCATCTGGTAGAACTCGCGGTCAACGGAGAAGGAAAAGAGGTTGATGTCCGAGGTGAGACCGTTCTCCAGTTCCTTCACGGCTATCCGTTCGATGGAGTGTATGCCCGAATATGTGGTGACGACGGAGAGAAGGACCACGAGAGTGATGAAGAAAAGGAGTATCTTGGTGTAGAGGCTCATGAGAGAGGACAGGTTATGGGTGACGGGTTATGGGTAATGGGAAAAAACCCCAACCGGCGCGATGCCGCCTGGAAAGGCCCGACATATTGTGGAATGGTGGAGGTGACGGGGATTGAACCCGTGGCCCCCTCGTTGCGAACGAGGTGCTCTCCCGCTGAGCTACACCCCCAGGGTGGCATAATCATAGTCCATATTGCCCCTCATATCAAGGGTTTTGTGGTGACGGCCGCGGGCGGGCCGCGACGGGCTTCGGCTCGAGAGGCTCACCGGCTCAGTATTTCCCTGATCGTCTCCTTGAGTTCCCGCGTGTCCGCCGACTTAACGACGTATCCGTCGGAAACCCAGCTCGACAGGTCCTGCTTGAACTCGCCGTAAGCCGAGCAGAGGATGACGGGCTGGTCCTTGTTGATGTTCTTTATGGCGTTCAGTGTCTGTATCCCGTCCATAACGGGCATCTTGATATCCAGGACCACCACGTCAAAGGGAACGCCCTTGAGCTTCTCCAGGGCTTCCATGCCGTTGGAGGCGGTTTCCACCTCGTAATCCTCCTCTTCCAGCTCCTCCTTGAATAGAAGCCTGATGTTCTCCTCGTCGTCTACGACAAGCACCCGTACTCTTTTCATGCGAACTCCTCTTGCAGCATGTTATTTTTCATAGGGAGATAGACGACGAATGTCACTCCCTTTCCAGCCACGTTCTCCACCTCTATGTGCCCCTTGTGGTTCGTGACGATCTTGTTGGAAATGGCAAGGCCAAGGCCGGTGCCGCGCTCCTTCGTCGTGAAAAAGGGGTTGAATATGTTGTCGATGATGGCAGGATCGATGCCGCCCCCTGTGTCCGTTATCGAAATGGCGACGAAGGGCTGTTCGTCGTACATGGCCTTGCGGGTCTTCACGGTTACGGTGCCGGTGCCGCGCATCGCCTCGAAGGCATTCATGAGAAGATTGATGAACACCTGCTTGAGCTGCTGGCTGTCGCAGGGGACAGGTTCCAGCGCACCGTCGAAATCCTTGACGATGGCGACCGATTCCCAGGCAGGGTCGGAAGAGACGATGTAGAGGATATCCTCCAGGAAGTCCTGAAGCCTGCAGAGTTCCTCGTAGGGTTGGTTCTCCTTCACGTAATGAAGTATCTCGTTGAGGATGGTCTCGAGGCGCGTGACCTCGTTGAGGATGATATCGATATACCGGTTCTCCGTGTGATCGTTCTGCATCTTCTTGGCCAACCGCTTCGTAAAGCCTCCTATGATGACGAGAGGGTTCTTGATCTCGTGGGCGATATTGGCCGTCATTTCCCCGAGGCTGCGGAATTTCTCCTGCTCGATGAGCCTCTTCTGGGCGTCCGTCAACTCCCGCACCACGCTCCTCAGGCGCGTGTTGAGCAGGGTGTTCTCGAGTCCGCTGGAAATGTAGTTCGATATGGTGTTGATAATGTATTGTCCGTTCTCCTCGATACCGTGCTGGTCGGACTTCTCACCGCACAGGGTGATGGTGCCCAGGACCCGGTTCTTTGAAAGGATGGGGGCGGAATAGAGAGAGAAGGGCGGAGGATTGTCGAGTTGCTCCGCCGAACCGTTTCTCAGCGAAACGGGGCGCAAAAGCTTGATGGCCGATCTCTCCAGCTGGTCCACGTAATCCTTCGCGGCGGGATCTATCATGCCATAGGTAAAGCGCTGCGTCTCCAGCTTGAGAAGGGGGTATTCGAGCTTCACGGACACAAAGGAGGCGGAGAGCGACTTCGCGATGATGAGCGCTATACTCTTCAAGAGCTCGTAAGGTCCCACGTTGGACGTCAGGATCTTGCCCAGTTCCGACAGCATTGCCAGTTCGCTGATGCGTTTTTTCGATGAGAGGATCAGTTCGAAGGCCCTGAGGATACCGCCGAGCTCGCGGGATATGACCGAAAGGAGGAGCTTCTCCTGGTCCTGCAGCGAATCGCGCATGACGGAACACAGAACGATGACGCCAAAGAGGTAGCTGTCGTCGGACAGGGGAAGGAAGGAAAAGGTCCTGAACCTTTCCAGGTGATCGTCCAGCTCGGGATAGAAGAGGCAGCCGAACCTCGGGGAGATGTCCTTGAAGGTGAAGAATTGGGGAGACCTCCTTTGTGCCACGCTGCCGATGATCCCTTCGCCGATGTGGCAGCGGTAGCGGCTCAATACCTTGAAAAGCGTGCTTTTCTGGTTGGCGTAGCGGCAGGTCAGCCTCTTGTCCTTGTCGAAGGTATAAACGATCGCCTCGTCGAATCCAAGGTCCTGGGCGATGATGTTGAGGATGGCATTGATCCGCGCCGTCAGCTCGAGGTTCGAGTGCGAGATCTCGATTATCTTACCGATCAGTTCCGCTTGATTC
>MVQQ01000178.1 GCA_002067555.1 Syntrophorhabdus sp. PtaB.Bin184 | reverse complement strand
TGTTAATGGTTCAAGAAAGATGGTAGCCTTTTAACTGTCTGTCGGGCAAGGGGCTTTTATAACATAGTCACTCAAACGGCTCCAACGGTTCTAACGGTTCCAACGGTCTTTTAGAGCACTTCCTCCAAACTTTTGCCCACGGCTCCCCAGTTGACGATGTTCCAGTATGCCTCGACGAACTTCGCCCTGTCGTTCTTGTAGTCGAGGTAGTAGGCGTGTTCCCAGACGTCGAGGGCCATGAGGATCCTGAACATGGGATAGATGTTGACGTTGTGCTTCTCCACCTGCATGATAAGCGGTCTGTTCGTCAGTCTGCAGAAGGTGAGCGCAGCCCAGCCGGAGCCCTCCACGCTTGTGGCCGCCTGGGAGAAGACCTTTTTGAAACGGTCGAAGGATCCATATTCCCTGTCGAGGAGCTCCGCCAGGGCCCCTGTCGGTTTGCCTCCGCCGCCCTTGCCCGCGGGGGCGAGGTTCTCCCAGAAGATGTAATGGAGCAGATGCCCCCCGATGTGGAAAGACAGTTCCTTGTACGTTGCCTTCGTATCGAAGTCGGCGTTGTCGGCTTTCGCCTTGTCGAGCCTCTGAAGGACGGCGTTGGCCCCGTTGACATATGCCGCGTGATGCTTGTCGTGGTGGAGTGTGAGAAGATCACTGGATATGTATGGCGCAAGCGCGTCATAGCTGTAAGGAAGATCGGGCAAAGCGTAGAGTTTCTGTGCGTCCATCTCGTTACCTCCTTCTTGTTGTTCTTACGGGTCTGTCTGTGGGGTTCCTGTTTTGAGTGGAACCGGTCACATATATGAATTGTATCACGTAATTCGCCGGGAGGGCATACGATGGCGGCCTCCTTCGACGCGCGAGCGCGTCCTACGGGGAGCTTCCCTCTTTTTTTGAGAACATCTGGCACTCCATTCCGGAGCTTAAGAGCACCTCCCGCGAGGGAATGACCCGGGACTTGAACCCCATAGCCCTGCAGCCGTAAGGGAACGACCTGTCATGTGTGATATAGAAGTAGATGCACGATTGACACCTGACGCCCCCCGCCTCATCCCGCGGTCCCGCGCCAGAACCCCCCCTAACGTTCATGCATCGGCCTTTCCGTTGTAATGAGAGAATGAACAACGTTCAAGCGGCTCAAGCGATTCAAGCTGTTCAAGCCCTTTTTCTTATGTTTACCGGGGTCCCTGGAGGGAGCTTATCTTGCGGTCTATCTCCCGTTCCTTCCTGTCGAGATCGTCGCTTTTGGTCTGGAACTGCGCCTGCTGGCTGGCAAACCTTGTCTTGAGGTCGTCGAGGCGTTCATTGAAGTACCTGACGTCGTCATTGAACCTGCCCATCTCTTTTATGCAGTACTGAGGGTTCTTGCCGTACTTTTCTCCCGAACATTCCTCGTAGAGATCTGCCTGCTGCATGTCGAGCTGCTTTCTGAGCCGGTCCAGAGGCTTGTAGTATTCGCCGTGAAAGTTGCTCTGCTCCTGGAACAGTTTGAGGCGGGCCGTTCTGATCTCGTCTTTCTCCTGTTTGAGCCGGGACAACTCCCCCGACGGCTGCGTCGCGGCTGCCGGTGCCGGCTTGCGTTGAGCCGCCGTATCGGGCGCGGACATGAGAAGGCACAGGAGTGCCAGGAGGACGGGACATGCCAGACGGCATATGGACGGCCACGGTTCTCTTGCAGCCTTTTTCATCCCGAATAGTCTCATGTGTCTGCCTCCTCGATGGTGTTCCGACCGGAAGAAATCATCCTCCTGTATTTTCCTATAGCCTGCGGGTCTATTGCAAGAACATAATAAGACCCATGAGCCGACGGCCCATGGGTACTGACGGCGCATTTACTCCTTCGCGCCACTGTGTTCGCGTCCCCAGTCCTTCAGGCCCTCTATGATCCTGCCGAGGGTCCTGCCGCGGGCCGTCAGGGAATACTCGACCCGTGGGGGTACTTCCGCGTACACCTTTCGTTCCACGATACCTTCCTGCTCCAGGAATTTGAGACGTGCCGACAAAGTGCGCGGACTGATGCCGCTCAAGGATTTACGGAGTTCACCAAAGCGCCGGGTGCCTGAGAACAGGTCTCTGAGTATCAGGAGGGTCCAGCGTCCGCCGATAATGCCAAGGGTGGTCGTGACGGGACACGTTTTTTCATCCATATGCTTTCCCAATGATACACCAAGTATAACTATATATCATAATTGTAACTACTTGTTCTAATAAACTATCGTGTGATAGGTTGTCAAGGGATGGGTGATGGTGGGGAGGACATCGGCCTGCAAAGTGTGGGAACGAAAAGCACCAATAAAACAAGAGGGAGGTTTGGTATGGGGACAGGTGAAGGTTTTCCGTTGAAAGGTTACTCGCTTCCGATGAGCCCGCGGGGAAGGGCCGCTATAATCGACCCTCCGCCGTGGCATTACGGGGGAGACGTGTTGCACCTTGCTTTCAGGGCGGATGCGGAGAGGATGCGCGAGCTCTTGCCATCACCGCTTCTGCCGGGACCGGACCCGGAGGAAGGCGTTCTGTGGTTCACGGAATGGGTTTCTGCAAGCGAGGCCAACCCGGAGTTGAGCTTCGTCAATCCAGAACGTTCGCAGTATAAGGAGTGCATCGTGATGGTGAGCTGCCAGTTCCAGGGGGTCGCCGGGTACTATGTCCCCTATATATGGGTGGACAACGACTTCACGCTGGTGAGAGGGCTTTTTCAGGGTTTTCCGAAGAAGCTCGGAGACGTGTACATTACGAGGCTCCACGACCTGACGCCGAAGGTGGGGGGAAAGAGGGTCGGAGCGAAAGTGAAAGGCATTTGTGTTTCCGGGGCGCAGCGCATAGTGGAAGGGTCTATGGAATTCGAAAGGCAGGCTCAGCCGTCGGACGTTCCCCCGGTGAAATTCTACCTGATGCGGCATTTCCCGGGCATCGAGGACGTCACGCGGCCTGACATACACGAGATAGCCTCGAGTCGTGTTGTGGACCCGAAGGTAGCCGATGTGTGGGTCGGAAAAGGGGAGGCAAAGTTCCACGCCTCCGAGTTCGAAGAGGTGGCCGACATCGGGCCCGTCACGGTCACGAAGGCATTCTATTACAGCCTGGGCATCACCATAGCGGGCGGAGAGGTCCTTCACAGGTTCTGAGATACCGGCACGGCTTCCTGCGTTGACGGGTCAGGCACCACCTGCGCGGCAGTTCGTAAAATGGCGGGTTGGGTGTATACTTATATGAATGGAAAACACATCCTATCCGCCAGGAGGTGGGCCATGCCGGTGCGAAAACTGAAGGAATTTCTCGACGGGAACCATATAAAATATGTTACCGTTGCTCACTCTCAGGCCTTCACGTCCCAGGAGATAGCAGCCTCGGCGCACATCCCGGGAAAGGAACTGGCCAAGACGGTGATGATCAAGGTCGACGGAAAGATGGCGATGGCGGTCATGCCCGCGTCGCGGAAGGTGGATTTCGGCCTCCTGAAGGGAGTGACGGGGGGGCAGAAGGTGGAGCTGGCGACGGAGGAGGAGTTCAGGTACAAATTCCCCGAGTGTGAGATAGGCGCCATGCCTCCCTTCGGAAATCTCTACGGGATGGATGTCTTCGTGGCCGAGGAGCTGGCTGAGGACGAGACCATTGCCTTCAACGCGGGCTCTCACACGGAGCTCATAAAGCTTGCCTACAGCGATTTCTATCGCCTGGTCGCTCCGAAGGTCGGTAGATTTACCTCGAAGGGAACGCTCTGAGGGGGCTGTTCCGGAACCCGTCCTTTCCTACCGGTATTTCCCCTGGCTTCCGGGCGATGCGGGTTTGGACGGCTTCTTGCCTTTGCCCGACGACGGGGTTACGACCTCCAGTTTGCCCGCACGTATCAGGTTCTGAACATTCGGCGAAGAAAGATCGCCGTCGGTAACGTTGGCGGTGCCTCGGGCGGCGAGGTTTATTGTCTTTCCCCGGGAAAGGGAGATCACAAGTCTCTGATTGGTCTTGTTCTTGATCGTGGCCGCGTTGGCAAGGACCGTAAACATGAACATGCCGACGATGACCATCACCACACAGAAACACGCCTTCTTCGTCATTTCTCCCTCCTGGTGTTTTGGTCTTCGCCTGTAACGGTCTTTATTCAGCTTTCCCATGTCGAAGGCCTCGATGATGTGTCGTTTCTTTCCCGGGATGCCTCATCCCTCGAAGGCATTGAGAAGGAGGGAGACGCGGATACCCCGGACAGGCAGATCATCGATGTCTTGCGCCCTGTATCGTCTCCATCTTCCGTTGCGTGATCGACCAGAGATTCATTATACAGTTCTTTTCCATCTTTCACAAATGCAAGGCTGCCAACCCCGTTTAAAGGACCAACGGACCAGTCGGGGATATATGCGTGTCTCTTGTTGTCCGCCGGGGCATCGGATGTAAGGGTCCGAAGGGGGACAGGGGTGTTCCCGAATCCCGGAATTTACTCCCCGATCATGCTGTGCTAGGATAACCGTGTCAGACAGGCGAGAGCGAGGAGATGACCGGGGAGACGGTGCCATCGGTCCAGTGCTTCCCGCCGCCGAGAGGAAGTGAGACATGAAAGATGAATACTCGTCGGGCGTCTATGATGCGCTTTTCAAACCCCGAAGCATCGCCATCGTGGGTGGAAGCGAGAGCCTTGCGAAGCCCGGGGGAAAGGTGCTGGCCAACATTGTGGATCACCATTACCGGGGGACTCTCTGGGTCGTGAACCCCGGCGGCAGCGTGAAGGGCCTTCCCACCTTTGCCTCGGTGCCGGACCTGCCCGGTCCGCCGGAGCTCGGCATCATCGCCATTCCCGCTGCCCTGGTGGCAGGGGCCCTCGAGGACCTCGGCCGGAAAGGGACGAGGGCCGCCGTCATCCTCTCGGCCGGTTTCGGCGAGAAGGACGAGAAAGGCAAGGAAGAGGAGAAGCGCCTTCTGGCGATCGCCGGACACTATGGGATGACGATCATCGGGCCCAACTGCTCCGGGTTCATGACGCCCCACTACAGCGGGAAATTCGCGGGGATCATCCCCGAGTTGAAGCCCCGGTCCATCGACTTCATAAGCGGCTCGGGCGCCACCGTAGACCTCGTCATGGAGCAGGCCGCCCTCAGGGGCCTGTCCTTCTGCAACGTCGTCAACGTGGGGAATTCCATACAAACCGGCGTCGAAGACCTCATCGCCCTCTATGACGAGAGCTATGGCGCCGAGAGCTCACCTGTCCTCATGCTTTACATGGAGTCCCTGAAGAAACCGGGGCTCCTCTTGAGACACGCCCGCAGCCTGACCCGGAAGGGGTGCGCCATCGTGGGGATCAAATCGGGGGTCTCCGTCGGCGGGGCCCGGGCAGCGGCAAGCCACACGGGGGCCATGGCCACCGACGACGTGGCCGTACAGGCTCTCTTCGACAAGGGCGGCATCATCAGGGTGAAGAGCAAGATGGAGATGATCGATGTCGCCTGTGCCCTTCAGGGCACCGGCGGGCGGCTCACGGGCAACCGCGCCTGTGTTGTCACCGATGCCGGTGGCCCGGGGGTCATGCTTACCGACGAACTGGAAAGACAGGGTTTTGTACTGCCGGTGCTCGGGGAAAGGACCCGTGAAAGACTGCACGGGATACTTCCCGCCGAAAGTTCGGTTCTCAACCCCATCGACTGCCTGCCTTCGAGGACGGCGGCCCAGATAGGGGAGACATTCAGGATACTCGCCGAGGAAGAAGAGGGCAATATCGATGTCATTGCCATACAGGTGGGGAACCCGGGGATGTATCCCAACCGGGAGATCTACAGCGAGGTGGCCCGGGCGATGAAGGGTTGCTCTATTCCCGTCATTGCCGCGCTGAGTTCCGTCACGACATGCACGGAGCCCATCAGGGAGTTCACTGCCAGCGGCAATTTTTACTTTCCCGACGAGGTGAATCTTGGCAGCGCCCTTGGCAGGGTGTTGCACCGACCAGTTGTTTTCGAGGTGTCCGCCGGACTTGCGGATTATGACCGGGAGGGTATAGAGAAGGCCCTCGAGGGGTTCTCGGGTGCCCTGCCCGCCCAGGTTGTGGCCGACGTGCTGGAAAGGGCGGGTTTCCCGCTTCCCGCACAGGCTCAAGCCAAATCGTTCGAGGAAATGAAAGATGCCTGCGAAAGGATCGGATATCCCCTGGCGATGAAGGTTCTGGGGCCTCTCCACAAGAGCGATATCGGCGGGGTGAGGCTCATGATTCCCGACGCCGTGGCCGCCGGGCAGGCCTGGCAGGATCTGACGGGCCTGCAGGGTGCGCAGGGCGTCATCATCCAGCGGATGGTCGAAGGCACGGAGGTCATCATCGGCGCAAGCCATTCCGATGACCTCGGCCATCTTGTCATGTTCGGCCTCGGCGGGATATACACGGAGGTTCTGAAGGATGTCGCCTTTGCCCTTGCGCCCCTTTCCAGCGAGGAGTGCCGAAAAATGCTCGTGTCCATCCGGTCTTATCCCATCCTCGAGGGTGTCCGGGGCCAAAAGGGTGTCTCCCTGGAGCGTCTCTCCGACTGCATCCAGAGGTTGAGTCGGCTTGTCTCCGATTTTCCTCAGATCGGCGAGATCGACCTCAATCCTGTCAAGGGCAGCGGCAGCGAGCTGCATGTTGTCGATGCGCGGATGGTCCTTCAAGGCACACCGCGTTTCTGAGGAGTGTTTTCAAATAAGAAAGGCCGGCCCCCCGGGGATGGGGAACCGGCCTTTCGTGCTCTTACAGTTTGAAAAGAAGGTCCGCGTAAGTGGGAACGGGCCACGTATCAGCAGGAACCAGCATCTCGAGGCTGTCGATATCGCCCCTCAGGGTCTGCAGTGCCGTAAAGACCTTGTCGCGGTAGCTTTCGGCCTGTTTCACGGTGTTGCTGACGGCCTGTGCCTTTTCGACCGCGGCCTCCAGCTTGCCGAGATTCTTGTATGCCGAATTGAGAACAGCGCCGAGCTTCTTCAGCATATCTTCGGGAACCGCGGCGGGTCCTTTGACGGACTTCAGGTCGTCGATGGAATCTGCAAGGAAAGTGGCGTACTCGAGGGCTGCGGGGATGAACTGCCGTCTGACCATGTCGATGGCGACGCGCGCCTCGATATTGATCTGCTTCGCATAGGTTTCGACGTAGATATCGTAGCGGGAATGGAGTTCCTTGCGGGAGAGGACGTCGTACTTTTCAAAGAGCTTGGATGCCTTCTCCGTCACGAGCGCCTTGAGGGCGTCGACAGTGTTGGCCACGTTGGGGAGACCTCTCTTCTCGGCTTCCGCGACCCACTCCTCGGAGTAGTTGTTGCCGTTAAAGATGATCCGGCTGTGTTTGTTCCAGGTGTCCTTTATGATCGCTGCGGCCTCGGCATTCTTGTCTCTGGCCTTTTCCAGCCTCGTGGCGATCTCATCGAGGGCTTCGGCGGCTATGGTGTTCAGAGCCACATTCGAGCCCGCTATGGATTGGGCGGAACCCACCATCCTGAACTCGAACTTGTTGCCTGTGAAGGCAAAGGGCGAGGTCCTGTTCCTGTCGGTGTTGTCCCTCGGTATCATGGGCAGGGTATCGACGCCGACATTGATGAACTGCTCGCCCCGTGACGAGGTCTTCTCGCCTTTGGCGATCTTCTCGAGCACCTCCGTCAGCTCTTCTCCCATGAAGATGGAGACGATGGCGGGCGGGGCCTCGTTGGCGCCGAGACGATGGTCGTTCCCCGCGGTGGCGCACGTTGCCCTCAGGATATCGGCGTGGGTGTCGACGGCCTTGATCATGGCGCAGAGGAAAAGCAGGAACTGGACGTTCTCGCTGGGTGTGTGCCCGGGTTCCAGGAGGTTCTGACCGTCACTGGTCGACAGGGACCAGTTGTTATGCTTGCCCGATCCGTTGATGCCCGCATAGGGTTTTTCGTGGAGAAGGCAGACGAGGTCGTTGCGGAAGGCTACCTTCTGCATGGTTTCCATAACGAGCTGGTTATGATCGGTGGCTATGTTTGTGGTATCGAAGATGGGGGCCATCTCGTATTGAGCCGGGGCCACCTCGTTGTGCTTCGTTTTGGAAGTGATGCCCATCTTCCACAGTTCCACGTCAAGGTCATGCATGTAGTCGGAGACGCGGTCCTTGATGGCGCCGAAATACTGGTCCTCGAGCTCCTGGCCCTTGGGAGCGGGCGCGCCGAAGATCGTGCGGCCCGCGAGGAGCAGGTCGAGACGCTCCATAAAGAGCTTCTTGTCCACGAGAAAGTATTCCTGCTCGGGGCCCACGGTGGAGGTCACGTTCGTGGACGTTGTGTTCCCCATCGCCCTGAGAACTCTCAGCGCCTGCCGGGACAGGGCCTTCATGGAGCGCAGGAGGGGTGTCTTCTTGTCGAGGGCTTCTCCGCGATAGGAGTAAAAGGCCGTGGGGATGGTGAGCGTCACGTTGCCGCTCTCATCCTCTTTGAGGAAGGCGGGCGATGTGCAATCCCACGCGGTGTAACCCCGTGCCTCGAAGGTGGCCCTGAGGCCGCCGCTCGGGAAGGAGGAGGCGTCAGGTTCTCCCTGGACGAGCTGTTTGCCCGAGAATTCCATGATGACGCTGCCGTCGGGGGCGGGGGATATGAAAGAATCATGCTTTTCGGCGGTGATCCCCGTCAGGGGCTGGAACCAGTGGGTGTAGTGCGTCGCACCTTTTTCGATGGCCCAGTCTTTCATCGCGTTGGCCACCACGTCAGCCACGTCCGGCCGAAGCGGCGTGCCTTGCTGGATCGTCTTCCGGAGGGCTTTGTAGACCTCCTTTGGAAGGCGCTGTTTCATGACCTTATCGTTGAAGACATTGGATCCAAATACTTCTGTCAGTTCCATTTTAATCCTCCTCACACGTTCAACCGGACAAAGCCGTATAATAACACTTTCCACCTGTGGTTGGAAAGGTTTGTTCAGTCCGTAAACATTGACTTTGGGTGAACTTCTTTGTTCGGTATGCTTGCTTAAGCCCTCGGGGCCGTTGAGGGGAACACATCAATGTGCGGGAACAGTATAATATCGTACTGTTGAATTTACAAGTAAATTGTCAGCGGCCCTGGTAAGACATATCCTGCCGGGGCATGATCCGGTAGATCCTGTCATCGCCTTCCCTCGGCCTGCCGCGCCCGTCCCTGTTGCTGGTCAGGAAGTAGAGATAGCCATCGGGTCCCTGGACGATGTCACGGATCCTTCCGTAACGTCCCTCCACGTCTCCCGGGACGAACCACCGCTCGATGGCCGAAACGGCATAGCGGTCATCCTCTCTCTTGAGCTTCACGCGGATAAGGGCGTTGCTCCTCAAGGTTGCGACGAAGAGATCGTTCTCGAGGTGGGAGAGAGGCCCTTTCCTGCAGAACGTGATGCCGCCGGGAGGCGTTGCCCTTTTCCAGACGATGATGGGGTCCCTGTATGGCTTGACCGATGGGGCGCCGGCAACCTCGGGCCATCCGTAATTGGCGCCCCTGACGATGATGTTGATCTCATCGTTGCCGAAGACGAGGGATTCTCCCGAAGGCCCGTGCTCGGACGCGAAAAGCTCCCCCGTGACAGGGTGCCAGGCAAGACCCTGAGGATTACGGTGTCCCCATGACCAGACCCGCGAATTGAAGGGATTGTCGCGGGGAACATCGCCCTCGGGGGTGACCCTGAGGATCTTCCCGTTGAGGGAGTCGAGGTCCTGGGCCAGCTTCCTTTCGTACTTCTCGCCCGTGCCCACGTAGAGCATGCCGTCGGGGCCGAAGGCGATCCGACCGCCGTTGTGGTTCCTCGCCCCGGGTATCCCGTCCACGATCACCCTGTCGAGGCGCCCCGTTTTCCCTTCATCCTTAAGCCGGACCACCCTGTTCATTGTCTCGCCCTTTTCCGTGTACGTGTACATGGCATACACGTAAGGCTGTCCCGGAAATGCCGGATGAAGGGCAAGACCCATCAGGCCGCCTTCGCCGACGTTCCGGACGTCGATCGTAGCCCAGGGGCGCGGCTCGAGAACGCCTCCCTTGACAAGGCGTATCCTGCCGGACCTTTCGCTGACCAGCGCCCTGCCATCGGGAAGGAAAAGGAGCGACCAGGGCACCTCGAGGCCCGCGATCCAGGGTCTGACAACGATATTGTCCCCCTCGGGAAGGAACCTGTCCTCAACCGTCTGGGGAACGGGACCCACTTCGATGGCGGGTGCATGTGATGCCGCCGACAGGAAGATGAAGAGGATAACGAGCAGGATGCCGGCGATACGCGCGGGTGTAGCTCCATCCCTTGGGCGCGATGAAAGGGGGTCGCCTGTCATAAAGTTAATGATATGGAGCATCGGTCGATGTGTCAACCGGTCGTGCTGGATCATGAACAACTATAAATAGTAAACTGTGTGCGATAACAGTGCGCTTAATTGCACTACGAAATGTCAGGATGATAGTTCTATGTAATGGATGTTCTTTATTATTTATATCTGTCGGGGACAGGTAGATCCTCCAATCCGGAGGAGATAATGACCAATGACCACATTCCAATGACCAATGAAGAAGATAATGACCGGTTTAGCAATAACCAGATGAACGGAGGGAAGGGCACAGCGGGCTGCCTGTATCAATTGTTTTTCGGTTATTGTCTGTTTATCTGGTTATTGTCATTATTTTCGGTCATTAGCGCTTTCCCGCTGTCAATAGTAGGGGAGTTGTTCGTCGAAACGCTCCTTGCCGTTCCTGTACCACGCGGCGATGTGTTTGACCGCTTCGACGGCCTTCGTCAGTGCCGCGATGTCGGAGTTGAACCCTTGGTGGGGCTGGACGTAGATGTTGGAGCTTCTGTCGATGGATTTCTCGACGAGCGCCTTTGCCGCCAGGAGGTTGGCGTCGGTCTCCGCCGGTTGCCCGAGGAGGAGCGCCGAAAACTGGGACTCGCTGCTGAAGACGTCAAGGCCGATCCCCGTTATCTTTCCCGAGCGATAAAGGTCGAGGAGCACCGATTCAGGGGCGATCTCCCCGCGGGTCACGTTGATGAAGATGAGGTTCTTCTGTGCCTGGGAGAGGTATTCCTTTGAGAAATATCCCGCGTTGTAGAACCTGCTCTCCGGGTTTCTCGTCAAGTTCATGGCGTTTACGATGATGTCGCTCGACCGGATGGCCTCATCTTTGGAAACGAACCGTACGGCCCCGCCATAGAGCCCATCGAGTTCCTCCTGTCTGATGTCGACCCCCTGCGCTGTCAGGCCGTTGGCCTCGGCAAGCTCATATGTTCTCTTGCCTATCTTGCCGACGCCGAACACCGTCAGGGTCCTGTGCCTGTCGAGTTCCATGAAGGCCCGGGAATCTTTCCTTTCAAAGGTGACTGTGTTGAGAGAGTAATGGTTGAGCTCACCGGCGGCAGCGTACAGGAACTTCATGGCCGTCTGGGCGACGGCATTCACGCAGTACTCTCTCAGCGAGGCGATGTTGGCCTTGTCGGCGAGATGTTCGAAATGGTCGTACCCGGCACTGCGGGTTATCACGCTTTTTCGGTCTCCCTCCAGATACTGCTCGGGGAGAACGGAATGCGTCTTCGTGGTGACGATATCCGGGAGGACCGTCCCGGGGTTGTCCCTGAGGTATTCCTGGAGATTCTTCGGGGTGATGAGGTATCGGTGTCCCTCGGGGATCTCTTCCCGGGAGATTGCCTTCTGAATCTCGTCTTCAAGGTGACGGGCCTCGGGCCCCAGGGCTTCGAAATGCATGATGTCGTACAGGCTCTTTTGGTCTTTCACGTGCGCTCCGGTGAGGTCTTATTTGATTATTGCGTATCCATTGTCGCGCAATCGTTGGATTTTTTCAATCTAAATCGGTCGGTGTTTTTCCTTCACACCCGTTCCTGATTCCTATATATTATTGCAGCGGCATCATCGGGAGAAAGAAATGAAGACCATCATGTTGCTGACCGTTTCCAATGTGTTCATGACCTTTGCCTGGTACGGACATCTGCGATACAAGAACTCCGCCCTGTGGAAGGTGATACTTGTGAGCTGGCTCATCGCCTTTGCCGAGTACTGCTTCCAGGTCCCGGCGAACCGCCTCGGTCATTACCAGTTTTCGGCGGCACAGCTGAAGATCATGCAGGAGGTCATAACCCTCGTTGTTTTTGCGGTCTTTTCTCTTCTCTATCTCAAGGAAGAATTCAGATGGAACTACCTCATCGCCTTCGCCCTCATGGCGGGAGCGGTATTCTTCATGTTTAGGGACTAGAAGACGGTTCCAGGTTCGCAGGTTTCAGGGATAGAAAACCGTTTCAGGTTTCAAGTTCCAGGTTAGAGACAAAGGTGCCGAGGTTCCAAGGGAAGGTCGGCACCTTTGCAACAGTCTTTTGCCTGAAACCTGAAACGGTTTTCTTACCGTTTTTCCGTGGTTATCACGATCCGCCAGTAGCTGTCATAGAAAGGGAGGGTCTTCCAGGCGGCCGATTTCTTCACGACCTTTTCCGTGCCGGGTTTCACGTACCGGTAGGTTGCCGTCCCTTCCTTTTCGTTCACAATGCGTTCGCCCATTTCGCGCAATTCGTGGAATCCTTTGTATTCAGTGCTTTTCAGAACATTAAGCCGGGTCTGGGAGGGATCGGAGGTGTACACATTCGTGCCGTCGGGCTGAAGGATGACGATGCCTGTACCCGGGCCCGGTTTGAGGCCTTTAAGGGACTCCTGTACCATGCTCTCCGGCGAGATGAGAAGACTAACGGAGCCGGCAAACTCTTTCTTCTGATTGAAGACAGGATATTGAACTGCTATGCTCTGAAATCCCTCGACAGATGTGAAGAGTTCGCTGAATACGGGCTTGCGGGTTTTGTGGACGCGGACGACTACGGCATGGTCTCTTATGTTCGCACCTTCGTGCTTACGGTACTTCTCAGGTTCTATGATCTCCATGACCCCCTTCACGCTGATGAAGGCGCAATCGATGGAGTAACTTTTTCCTGAACAGAGATCGTACAATGCCTGCCTCATGTCGGTGCCGCGCGAAAGACCTTCGCCGACAGCCTTCGCTGTTTTCGAAAGGTCGGCATCGATTTTTTTAAGGGCTGCCGCGGTCCTGCTGGTCACCTCGTCAAGCAAGGTCTTTTCCAGGTCAGCGGCAAGGCACGCAACGGAAAAAAGGGTGGTCAGAACGACCAGGGATACACCGAGGACGACTCTCTTCATTCACATCCTCCTTTTCAGTCCTTTCCTTCCTCTTCATCGGCGAAGAAGTTCCTGCCGTGGACGTCGTCGTGGCAGTAGGTGCAGAGGTTCTCCCAGTTCGACCCGTCGGGCGGGTTGTTGTTGTGGTTTCCGTCCTTGTGGTGCACGGTGAGAAGGTGCCTGTCGGTGTGGTCGAATTCCCTGCCGCATCTTGCGCACATGAGACCGTGTATCTTCAACGATTGCTCACGGTACTGTTCGTTCTTGATATCCCGTTCCCGCGTGATCTCCCTGACGATGTCTTCAATAGACCCCTTAATGTCTTTCTTGACGGGCCGATTCGACCTGCGGACTGTGAATGCTCTCCGTTTCATCATCCTTCTCTCTGCTCGTGAATTGACTCTATTATATCAAAAAAGGGTTGCGGGAAACAGGTATTAGCTTACGGGAAGGACCTCCGTCATCATTCTCTTCCCGTTCCAACGGTTCTAACGGCTCCAACCATCTTCTTCCCATGACCCATGACCCATGACCCATAACCTGTATTATTTATCACCCGTCTTTCAATGCTTTGGCGATATCCTCCACCAGCGTTTTCGACCCCACGTAGAGGGCCGTTCTCTGGTGGTGGTCCGTCGGTTCTATGTCCAGGATCGGGGTGCCGTTTTCGTCCACGGCGTGCCCTCCTGCCTCCCTGCACATGAAGGCCACAACGGATGCCTCGTACATGAGGCGGAGCTTTCCCTCGGGCCTCAATTTCTTCGGGTCCGGATGATTGACGATGGCGGGATACATGAACATTCCTCCCCGCGTGAGGATCCGGTGAAAGTCACCTGCGAGGGCCCCGAGATAGCGGAAAGTGTACAGTCTTTCATTTTGTCGCACCCAATCCCGGACCTCCTTCCGGTAGGTGTAGCGGTTCGTGGCGTTGAATGATAGTTCCCATGTGTCGGGGGTGTCGGGCAGCGTTATCCTGACGGGCTTGACATAGTTCATGGTCTCGTCGATGTGAAAGCGCCATGCTCCCGCTTCGCGGAAGGCGATGGTGAGGGTGCCGGTGGGTATGACGAACATGCCGGCGGCTATGTAATCTTTTCCTGCCCTCAGGTGAAAGTCCTCGGGGCCGTCGAGGTTGCGCTTCGCTATCCCGAAGAGAAAACCCACGGGGAGTCCGTGGACGACGTTGGACGAACCGTCGAGGGGGTCGAAATAGATGAAGTACCGGCCGCTTTCCTCGTCGAGAGGGATGACGTCCTTCGATTCCTCACTGACGGCCCGTATGACACGGCCTGTCGTCTTCAAGTAGTGGATGATGATCTCGTGGGCGATGTCATCCATCTGCATCACGTCTTCTCCCTGAACGTTCACCCTGTCGGTG
>MVQQ01000177.1 GCA_002067555.1 Syntrophorhabdus sp. PtaB.Bin184 | reverse complement strand
GTCACTTACAGAAAAACTGAAACGATGGGGTGAGTTGAACGGCCAGCCAATCACGGAGAGCCTGCTCGCCAAGCTTGAAATGCTTCAGACCCTGGACGAGCAATTGTACTAAGCCGCTACCTTTCGCAGGAGGCATGTGATGAAACCCGACTATTTGCTGCTTAGGGACTTCGAGGGGATCTTGTCGGGGATGGGTATCCACGAGATGGAGGTAGACTTCTCCGCACTGCCGGACGGGATCATCGTCTTTGACGGCCCGAACGGCAGGGGCAAAACGACGATAGTCGACAACATGCACCACTTCCGGATCATGCCCTCGAAGGTGAACAAGAGCTATTCACCCGAGGCTTTCAGCTTCTACGAAGAGACGTATGGTTCAAACGCCTGCAAGGTCTTCATTTCCTCCATAAACGGAACGAGGCACAAGTCCGTGGTCTCCATCGATGCGATCAAGAGGCGACAGAAGTGTTACTTCTATGAAGAGGTTAACGGCGTTTGGAAGCCTCTGAACCCTGACGGCGGAACGGAAAGCTTCGACCGGGCCGTGGAAACCGTCTTCGGAAGCCCCCAACTCTACTTCATATCGAACTTCCGCGACCAGCGGGCAAAAAGCTTTTCGAAGTACAGCAAGGGGGACATTAAGGATATCCTCGCCGAACTGCTCGGGATAGACGGAATCAAGGCGCTGTCCGACAAGGCAGGCAGGATACGTAAAGCGCTTCAGGACCGTCTCGGCCATCTCTCGAGCACGAAGGAGGATCTTCTGGCGGCCATATCCGGCAAGGAGGAAAACGCATCGAAGGCCCGCGAGATCCAGTCGAATCTCGCAAAGATAGTCGCGACTGTCCGATCCCTTGAAGCACAGCGGCAGGACGCGGAGCGGAAGCTCTCAGAAACGACCACGAAGATCGCGCTCCAAGAAGAGCGGCAGAAGATCAAGGATAAGCTTCTGGCCGATATCGAGGTATGGAAGAACGAGGTTGAAGAGCTGCGGACAGTCCGGAAAACCGCACTGGAGGCGTACCAGACAAAACACGCGTCCCTGAGCGAGCGGATCTCGGAAAGCAGAACGCTCGTTGCCGGCATAGCCTCCCTGAGACTGAAGGCAAAGGAACTCGGAGACCTGGACGGGAAGATATCGAGCCTGAAGAACTCGGCAAAGCTCTGTGATGACCGCTACGTGGAGGTGAACAGGCGAGTCACCGAGATCCAGGCCGTGGAGAAGCTCGTCAAAGAAAAGGAGGGGCAACTCGAAGGCCTGAAGCTCACCCGGCAGCATGAGATCGAGGCGATCGAGGCGGCCATCAGGGAATCGAGGGCGAAAGTGCAAAGGCTCGTGGAGTACCGGTGCAATGCGACCGGGGCCAGCGCATGTCCCTTCCTCGCCGACGCGCGGGAGGCGAAGAAGCTCGTCCCCGCGAAGGAAGCGGAGCTTCAAAGGCTTACCGGTGCCAGGGATCCGCAACAGGAAAGGCTGGCTCGGGAGCTCGACGGCCTTCGGCCGAAATGTGCCCCGCTGTCCTCCCTCCGGGAAGAGGCAGAGCGGTTCCTTACCATGAAAAGGGCGGTCGAGGACGAATTGAAGAGTGCGGAGGAACGGATAGCGACCCTCAGAAGCGAAACGACAGAGCTTCCGCCCGCCGAGCAGGCGGAAAAGGATCTGCCGGCGCTGGAAAAAGACCTCACCGCAATGGAGAAGGAGAAGAAGGGATACCTCCTGAAAGCAGATAGGACCCTCGCCCTGAAGGAGGCGGAGATCAAGGCCCGCGAG
This sequence comes from Syntrophorhabdus sp. PtaB.Bin184, assembly GCA_002067555.1. Lineage (GTDB taxonomy): Bacteria > Desulfobacterota > Syntrophorhabdia > Syntrophorhabdales > Syntrophorhabdaceae > Delta-02. The sequence goes on along the minus strand of MVQQ01000177.1, from coordinate 9,997 downwards.
CACGAGGCGGGACGTATTCTCATTGATGTCACACTCGTAGAAGAAAAGGACCGGTTTGCCGGCGCCATCCTTGAGCTTTCGTCACGGCTTGAGAGCGAAAGGGCGCAAGAAGCAGCCTCGAGAAAGGACGCGGGCGCCCTCGAAGAATCGCTCAGGCAGATCGCTGAGTCGGAGACGAGATGCGCGGAACTCGACAAGGAGATCGATTCCATGAGAAAAGAAATCGCGGAATGGACGGTCCTGGAGAAGGCATTCGGCAACGACGGGATCATACCCCTTGAGATCGATGACGCGGGTCCTGCCATTGCAGGCGTTGCCAACGAGTTGCTTCGCGTCTACGATTCTCCCTTCTCGGTCAGCCTCAACACCCAGGAGATGACAAAAGGCGGCAAGCTGAGAGAGGGGTTCGATATCCTCGTGTTCGACGCAAACAGGACCAAATGGAAGAGCATCCGGAAACTTTCGGGCGGAGAAGCCACGATCGTGGAGGATGCGGTGGCCAAGGCCATCTGCATCTGCAACAAGATGCGGAACGGTCGCGACCTCGCCGCGATCTTCACCGACGAGAGGGACGGGGCATTGGACCCGGCGAAGAAGAGGGCCTATTTCAGGATGAAGCGGAGGGTGCTCTCACTCGGTGGCTATAGCCAGGAATACTGCATTACCCACACCCCGGAACTGCTCGCTCTGGCGAACGCGGTGATCTCCCTCACGCCGGGCGGCATCAGGATAACCACCAACAACTAAACGAGGACGAAATGATGAACAGACAATCGGCGGCACATCGTGTGCCCAACGAAGAATTCTTGACGCCCCTGCTGGGGTTGGACGACGAAAGCATCAAGACCATCGGCGTCATAAGGCCGGGTATCAAGGTGCTGCAGAAAGACTGCACCGAGACTGATCGCGTGAAGTACGAGCAACTGCTGGCTCTCGGCATGAGCTGGACAGATATGGAAAAAGAACTGGGCGACAAGCTCATACCCGACAACGTCGACTACTTCACCTTAAACAGCTACGATTGCATCAATCCCGCAAACGCAGATCTTGTAAAAAAGCTCTACGCCGATCCCGATGGGAGGCTCCGCTCGATGCCCGTGTACTTCGCCATGAACGAATGGTGGAACCTCATCCCCCACAGGCTTTGTTGCTACGGAAGCACGCGGGGCCTGAAGCACCGCAGCAGTTTCGAGTACGAGCGGGACGACGGGGGAAGAATAGCCGACTACAGGATGGTCTGCGAGACCCCGGAAGAACTTGAGGCCGGCAAGAAGTTGTTCGGCGGTCGGGGATGGATCAGGAAACCCTGTGATCCCGAATCTTGCACTGAGTATCAGAAAGAGGAGTGCCGGTTCTCCGGCCGGATCTATTTCATGATTCCGGGAATCAAGGGGATGGGCTCGTGGGTGATACCTACGGGTTCATGGTATTCAATGAAGAGGCTCAAAAAGACCCTCCGTGACATGTACCAGCTCACCAACGGGAGGATCGCCTATCTTCTTCATAAAGGAGAATCGATCTTTGTCCTTCGGAAGGTGAAGGCGACGGTCCCTTCCATCGATTGGAAAAAAGGTGAGACGACGATGAGGCAGCAGTTCCTGATCGACCTTGATGTGGTAGTGGACCCCCTGGAAGTGGCGCGGGAGTACTCGGTCGAGAAGATGCTCGAAAAAGGGAAAAGGGCGCTCACCGTGCTCACCGCCGGGACCGGGGACCCCGGCCTCTATTCGGAGACTGATGACAACGCGAGCGTAACCGATCTCCCGTCTCCCGAAGAGGAACAACCGGCGAGCGGCATGGAACCGGAGCCCGTGCGGGGTATGGACGCACCGGCACGGCAGGATCCTTCCCCCCAACCCACGGCGCCAGAACCACAGAGGCAGCCCGCGCCCGAACCCGCAAAGAACGGAAACGTACGAAAGGAGATGGACCGGGACCAGAAGGCGGCCATTACAAAGATGGCCTCCAGGTACCGAATACCCTCCGGGGCGCTCGACAAGGTCCTTGCCAGCTTGAAATACCATGACGAGGCGGCAAAGGTGATAGCGGAGCTTAACAAGGGGGACATTTCCAGGTTCCTCACGGCGGGGCCGGCCTGAGCCGGTTGCAGGATCAGGTACAGTTTCAAGGGAAGGCATCCGCCTTCCCTTTTTTCTTTGGCGAAGACGTTTCCGGCACGCGGAGCAAAGGAAGAGTCGCGAAGTAATATAAGCGAGGTGAATGGCGTCCGGTGAGCGGGAAAAAGAGGCACCTATACGAACGACTAGGTGACAGGACCGCCCAAAGAGTGGTAAAGCCGTTATACAGTGAGAGACAGCCGGAAATGACGGCAGATCGAAGGTTCCCTTTTCCGGCTCTTTGACCGGGTCCCAGGACGTAACGAACGCGCCAGATCGGTGGCCGCCATTCACCCCGAACGGCTATGAATCCGGCAGACACGGATCCGCTGGTTGACATATCTTCCCAGGCCTTTGATGAAAGGAGTCCTGCGCTCGCTATCAGTGCGCTCTCCCTTTCCTGCACGGTAAAAGCCGCGATCCCCTCTAAAACAAAGAAATACGACACGACTGAAGCCGTGGAGGAGTTCTATCGCGACCATCTTGCCTCTCTGCGCAACGGGGGCAACCATCTCTACGAGAAGGCAGCTACCGGAATCTACACGATCTACCGGCCGAGGATCATCAAGATCGCGCGGAAGTACCGTTCCCTAAGTCCCGTCTTCGGAGAGGACGACCTCCAACAAGAGGCATTGATCGCCGTCTTGCAGGCCCTCCGGAAATATCGGCACAGCCCTGATATCAAAATGAAGTTCTCCACGTACCTGGAATGGTCGATCAGGAACATATTCCAGCGGGCCATAGGGAACAGGGACAAATACGTGGAGATCTTCACGCCCGCCGGGGCTTTCTGGAAGACCATGAGCTATGCGAGGTTTATCGAACACAAAAAGACCCTCGAAAAAGAGGGGTATACCTACACGACCAAGAAGCGGTTCTGCTACCTGTCCGAGGCGCTCCCCGAAGAAGAGGACCTGGAGGCCAGGCTGAACGAAACGAGTATGGCGCCTCAGGAATATCAGGCATTCGAGGGATCCTCAGAAGGACTTGCGGAGACAGAGAAAACGGGCACAGGTGAAGATGCTGCGGCGGAGTCCGAACCCGGAACACCGGTCAATGGCTCAGGATCGGGCAACGGCCTGAACCTCGAGATGATCGACGGCCTATACCGGCAGTGGAGGCGGTTGCCGGACCGGCCCTCCCTCACCCCGAACGATCCCCTGGTCCTTCGCATCTATGGCCTTTGCAGACAGGACAGCGAGGCCTTTTCCTTGCCTTCCGGAAACAACAACGCGGGCATCGGCGACGAGGCGGAGCGATCGGCGCTTTCCACCATCGCGCGAAGCCTTGCCCGCCATAGCGATGACTCTGTTCCAAGAATCCCTTTTTCGATGTCCCTCCGCGCGGCAATAAGAACAGCCATGAAAGCCCTCCGAAGGGCACGGGCCCTGGAGGAGAAAGGAGGTGTCTCCGATGAATGAGCAGGAGATCATACACATTCTGAAAAAGCAAAGAGTGGACCATGCCCGCCCATGGGAGGCCATCTCCACCGAGTACCTGACCGCGAGGGAGTTCTTCTCGCTGGTCGGTATCGAAGGCAGGGGAAGGGACTACCGGCAGGCGCTCATCTACCTCGAGATAGCGTCAAAGAGGGACAACTCCGGCAACGTCATGCCCGATTACCTGAAGAAATGTTTCCGGAACGGGGTGGTTCGTGTTCACGTCTTCCGGTCAAGGAATGAGCGCCTCGTGGGCGTGGAGTACCGCATCCCCGTCGAGAGCCTGGACGAAAGTTACGGGGAGCGGGTCAAGGAACTCGTGTCCTCCAGAAACAGCAGGGTTTCCGATCCCATAAGCCGGGGGACGCTCAGGAAGCTGAAGCGGATCAGCGAGATAACCCACAGGAGTGTCGAGGAGATCCTGAACGGCTGGGTGAACCGGGAGATGGATGACGTGCTCGGAAGATCGGGTCGATCTTCCCCGTTCGGAGAATAACACATCCGGCGATGTACGCACATAGGCGATGTGTCAACATACGGGGATGGGAATTACGTCAACGGGCTATGTGAGCGCATCGAAATGATGTGTCAACATAGCTGGATGGGAATTACGTCAATGAGCTATGTAGACACAATGAAACGATGCGTCAACATACGAGGATGGGAATTACGTCAATGAGCTATGGAGACACATTGAAGGGATGTGAACACGAGGAGCGGAAACGGCATTAAGCCGGGAATGCTCAGGAAGGGCGACGCACGCGCAGAACGTTTGCGCGATAACGAATATCAGGAGGTCTCCAATGAAATACCTGGGGTGTGTCAAAGTGAGTCTGCTGAGAGAAAAACCCGAGTATACCGCGCTGTTCCCCCCGCTCTCGGACGCCGAGTACCATGATCTGCGGGAAAGCATAAAGGAGGCGGGGATACTGAACGACCTGATCCTGGAGAAAGACGGGGACGGGTATATCATCCTCGCGGGACATCATCGCAAGAAAGCCGCCATAGAAGAGGGCCTGGAAGAAGTGCCCTGCTCCCTTGCGGAAACACGCGCCGAGATACTGGAGGCCCTTTTCGATAATGCGAGCCGCCGCCAGATGACGGAGGCGGAACGGAAGGAAAAGGTGAGGGAAAAAGAGAGGGTCCAGGACCGCATGGACGAAGAGAACCTGATACCCGAGCTGTACGCACTGTACAAAGAAGGCAAAATCGACAGGCGATCCATCGACAAATTCCTGCGCGAAGACCACGATCTCCAGCGAAGCATCTTCTATTCCCTTTCGATCGAGCGCCCTGTAGTGCCCCCGGAGGTGCTCGAAAAGCACGAACAAGAAATATCTTCCTTAGAATCCCGCCACAAGGAGGATCTCGATCTCGAGCGAAAGAAGCTGGCTGAGGCTGAGGCTGAGCTTGCTGCCGCGGAGGAGGAGAAGAAAAAGGCCCAGGAAGCGCTCGAACAGCATGGGAAGGAGTTGGAAAAGATAAGAAAAAAGGCAAAGGACACCCTCGCCGAGTACCAGAAGAACAAGGAGGAGATCACCGAAGAGGTAAAACAGGTTTTCGAGAAAGACTTGGAGAACTTGAGGATGGAACGGGAAAGGAGGGAGGCGGCGATGAAGGAGAAGCAAAACGAGATAGCCAAACTGAACGGGGAAATAGAATCGTTCAAGAACCGGATCTACGGCTTCGAAGGCCAGGTCGCGCTCTGGAGACACGAGATCGCGAGGGTGAGTGAGCTCTACGACAAGAACATTGCCTATTACTCGAATCCCGCCCTGCTTGAGGTCCAGCTCCAGGTGATCTCGGAATTTGTCGAATCCCTCGTCCGGTTTTCCGAATGCCACAAGTGGAACAGCGAGGCATCAAGGACCGTGGAGAGATACCAGAAGTCAATCGATAACCTTCTCCGAAGGCTCGTCAAAGAGGTTAAGAGCCGTCAAAAAGAGGCGGTGTCGGTGGAGGAGTCGGAGAAGGCCATTGCGGCCCAGGCTCCGGTGAAGCCGGATGATCAGCCGACTGCTCCTTAGGGCAAGGGATCTGAACTATTCTGAGGGAGGAAGAACCATGCGGTAAAGGATTGGGCGGCGTGAATATCAGCGAGAGATCTCACGGCGATTATGCGTAACCGTTCCCTACCCTTACCATATCTCGTGCTGAAACCCGCGATATCCCCTGATCAACTCGAAATCGGCCGGGTTCGAGGTGATCAGCCGCGCGCCATACGATCTCGCGGTCAGCGCTATAAGCACGTCGAAGTGGAGATCGCGGAGCTTGTCCGGTGAAAAACCTTTATCGTGGCGGATCCTCCCCAGGATCTCCCCCGATTCCATCCAGTTCTTTTCCGTCGGTGTGAGGACAGGATGGTTCTTCGCGAGCTCCTTGAGAAATGCCTTTTCAGCGGGCTTCGTCGCACCCCGCCAGAGTTCGGCCAGTACTACGGCTGACGTCCTTATAAGCCCGGTGACGGATGCGATCCGCTCCTGATGGCAGCCGGTACGCAGGTGATCAACGAAAACCGAGGTGTCGAAGAGGACGATACTATTCACCAAGACCCTCGAAGGTCAGCTTGCCCGAGTGTTTGGTCATCAGGTCCTTGAATTTCTTGAGCGCCACGATCTCCCGCAACGCGATATGGACCGCCTCTGTCCTGCTCTTCACGCCCAGCACTCTCGCGGCCTCATCGGCGAGCTGCGTATCAAGCCTGATCGATGTCATTGCCTTTGCCATGGCGTCACCTCCAATTGTGTATATACATAATAGGACTAACGTATATATAAGTCAACCGATTGCTCTGACTGAATCGGGTCGGAACCGGTGAGTTCCGGGAAGGTGACGTGAACGTAGAGCGGGCTCGAATCGATGGTAAACGCCTTGTAGTAATTGCCCCTCGAACGCATGTAGAACTGCCGGTCGGCGAGTTGGAGGACGTTGGCTTTGAGGATAAGCTGGTCCTCGATCTCCCGCAAGGTGATCCTCCCCGTGCATTCATCGGGGGTGATGATGGGCTGGAACTTCTTTGAAATGGGAGATGAGTCCTCCATGTATTGCGCGGTATCCGGGTGGTTGACCCGCATGAAGATCCAGTTGTTGATGTTGTCCATGATGCCTTTCGCCGCCTCGGGCCCTATCTCCTGCTCGATGAGAGCGATGCTTTGGGTATAGAAGCTGATCCAGGTGTTCGCGCCGCCTGCCTTGGAGAACAATTCCTGTATGCCAAGGTAGGCGATGTTGTGACCCTCATCGATGTGGATGCACAGGGGCGGGTCGAGCTTTCTCCCCGAGGCGAAGAACCTGCCTACCATGCTCTGGATCATGGAGATGAGGACCCTGCCGATGATGTGGGCGGTGCGGCGCGCAAGAAGGGAACCGGTGTTGCAGTAGAGGATCACCCCTTTGCCTTCCCCGAAGCGGGCCACGAATTCGTTCACGTAGCTCTTGCCAATGATCTTCCCCGTATTGCCCGAAGAGAGGGCAGACAACATGGTCCTCAAGGATGAGGCGACTTTGGAGAAGAATTCCTGCGTCGATGAGAGGATCTGGTCGATGTTGTCGCACACTTCCACGACCTCGGGAAGGGCGTCTTTAATGAGAAGAAGCTCGGTCTTGAGGTCCTGGAGGTCTTTGTAGGTGACCCGCGCCTTTATCTCGCTGAAATTGACGTTCAGGTCTTGGCCGAATCTTTTGGCCTTTAAGGCAAGGCCGGAGACCACCGCGCTCGTGACCTCGCTTGCAATGGCAATGAAATAGTCCTCCTTCGCTTTGATCCCGCTTACCACGTGGTCGACCAGTTCGTCCTCCATGTAATAATGGCTGAGCGGATCCAACTTCACGGAGTGGTCCGGATAGATGGGGGTAAGGAGCATTACTTCCTCAAGCCTGCCAGACTCGGCCGATGCCTGGATCACCTTCGAAAAGAGGTCGATGTCACCCTTGGGGTCGATGATCGCGAGGTTGTAGCCCTTCCTGATGTCCTGCTCGATCACCGATTCCATGAGCCGCGTCTTGCCGATGCGCGTTGTCCCGAAGCAGCCGAGATGGCCGCTGCGCTCCTGGTCCGGTATGACGATAAAGATGTCCCTGGACCGGTCGGCGAGGTTCACCCCTTTTCCGAGAATTGTCATGCCGGTGTTCGGACGGCATCTCCCCTTACTGTTAATAGCCCGCAGTTGTTCAAAGCCTCCCGCCTGATCCACGCTGTTTCTCCTCTTCCCGAGTAGTACTTTCCGCCACCTCCTTCCACGAAAGCCCCCAGCGCTGATCCTCCAGGAAGTAATACCCTCTCCGACCCGACCGTAAGCCGATGGCTTCGAAGGGATCACAAAGACCGCGCGGGCAACCGCGACATGGTGACGGAGGGGACTCACGGTGGTCCTGTCTCTGAAAGTTGGGTACCTGGTGCCCGGAGTGGTGGTGAAGTCGATGCCAGACCATGATGCACATCTCATCCTGATCTCCGGCACGGAACTGCTCGCGTTCCTGCCGAAGCGATATGCCAACAGGCCTCACAAAGCTGGGCAGAACCTCGTCGCTTGTGTCTTCGTGGTGGAAAAGGGGAAGATCATTCTCTCCCAGCGCTCCCACCACTACTACATCAGGGTGGCAGAGCGGGCCTTCTCTGTCCTCATCGAGGAAGAAAAGATCAGGATCAAAAGGGCGGTGTCAGTGCAGGGGGCGGGATTCGCGAAGATGGCCCTGGAAGGCCTGAACGATACCGATCCCGTCAGGGAATGCCTGCCCTATCTTCCGGTAATGAAGGCGTACACGGACGATACGATCACGCTGGTCCGTTATTCCCGGGATATTAAGGAGTACGTGCGGAACGCCCTCGCTCCCGCACCTTCGGACAAAATCCGGAAAGTAATATTCTCAAGCACGTTACGGGAGGCGGTCGTCGGGGTGGACCCGGCTTACTACGGACTCTTCGTAGGGAAAGGAGGCACGAACGTTGCCACGGCCGCAAAGCTCCTCGATATCACGATACTGATCAGGAAGGCCGAAGACACGAACCTTTAGGAGGCGAAGATGGAAGATACGGCCGTTGAGAAAAGCAGGGCTGACGTGATCATGGAGAGGAAGCTCAGGCTCGTCAAGGAACAGGCGAGCATCGTCCTTTCACCGAAGATGCGGGACCTCCATCTCCTCACCCAGATCCTCTTCACGACAGACAAAACAATCAACAGGATGAGGATGAATGCGGGTACGGTATGCATGCCCCTTTTCGAACTGGAGGAGGCAAACGAGAGGATCACGAGGTTCACGTCCAAGGTGCGGGCCTTCACCAGCGCCCTGGGCGGCACGAACTTCTACATGTCTCCCGGCTCGAGCCCGGCCGAGAAGGAGATCTTGGCGCGCAGAAGGAATGCCTACGTCTTCATGCCCAAAACCTCGGAAGGGGCCGCTCTCGCCAACATTTTCATAAGCCTCGATTCCGCATATTGCGAGTTCAAGATCAAGTCTCCCCTTCAGGATATCAGGAAGCTGGGAGAGGCCATCGATACCATGAAAGAGATCGTCAGGGAGTTCCGGGATCTTACCTCGGACCTGGCAGCCAAGGCCCAAGTCCGCTTTGTCGAGCCCGAGGGTCTGGCCGGCTACCTGAAGACCATGCCGGACGACGAAAGATCTGCGGCAGGGGAAGAAGCATGAAAGGGTCCTGCCTCTTTCTCATCAGCACCCTGTTCATCTTGATCCACACGGTCGAATCGGGCGCGACCGGCATCTACCAGACGGACTACAGTTACCCATTCGAGGGAATGGCGCGCAGCGGCCTGCAGGCGAAGACGTTCATGATCTGCGAACACACACCCGCTGCAGGACCGTATTTGTTGCGGGCGACCAGGTCCCCTATGCCTGCCGTAAGAGTCTCCCAAGACGTTGCTCCCGGTCCCCAGGGCACAAAGAAGGAGCCCGAAGGGCCAAGAAGAGAGAACGCCACGAACTGGGGCGGCAAAGAAAGGCAAAGCGCTCCCGAACAATCTCTCACCATTCTCTTCGCTTTCGATAGCGCGGTTCTCGATGATGTGGCAAGAGCGACTTTGTCGTCGTTTGTTGAAAGCATGGGTGCAAGAACGAAGGACAGCTACTTTTCCGTGACGGGCTATACCTGCGATCTGGGGCGTAAGGACCATAACGACATACTGGCCCGGCAAAGGGCTGAAGCAGTCGCAGGGTATCTTCGAAAAGCCGGAATGCACCTCTCGGAAGTGACGGGAACGGGTAAGTGCTGTTACGCGACAAACGACCCGGACAAGCGATACATGAACCGCAGGGTCGAGGTAAGAGCCCAAAAGAAGGAGATCACCCAGTGAAAACAATTCTTAGATCATTCGTTGCATCACTACTCACAACGGCCGTACTGGTATCGGTGTCTTTCGCCGGGAGTAGCGAAACAGAGGTCCGCCAGGTCCTCTCGAAGACATATCCGAACATCAAGGTCGGCGA
>MVQQ01000176.1 GCA_002067555.1 Syntrophorhabdus sp. PtaB.Bin184 | reverse complement strand
CGCCCAGGAGGCATTGAATAATGCCATAAAACATGGTAAGGCAGATAATGTGACCATCGCCATGAAACAGGATGGCGACAGTTGTATCCTGACCATCAGTGACAACGGGGTCGGCATGGGCGGCCCGCAGAACCAGGGAAAGGGCATGGGGCTCAACATAATGCAGTACCGGGCTTCCATGATCGGGGCTGTCCTGGAGATAAAGGAGCCGAAGACCGGGGGATGTGTGATAAGCTGTACCTTTTCTGACAGACCCGCGATCTGAGGGTGGCGTCACCACCTGCGGGTCCTCAAGGCATCTTGATAACGGGAGGGGAGGATTCTCGTGACGAAACGAAAGATACTGATCGTCGATGACCATCCCATTCTGCGGAAAGGATTGACGCTTCTGATCAATCAAGAGACCGACCTTGTCGTATGCGCCGAGGCGGAGAATGCCCAGATGGCCCTGGAATCACTGGAAACGGTCGTTCCCGACATGGCGATCGTCGACATATCCCTGCCGGGCATAGACGGGATCGAGCTCATCAAGGAGTTGCGTCTGCGCCAGAAAGATTTGCCGGTCCTCGTCGTTTCCATGCACGACGAGACCCTGTACGCCGAGCGTTCACTGCGTGCCGGGGCGCGCGGCTACATAATGAAGCAGGAGGCCCTGGAAAAGGTGCTTGTCGCGATCCGAAAGGTTCTCGAGGGGGAGATATTCGTCAGTGACCGCATCACGACGAAGATGCTCGAGAAGTTCGTCTCCGTGGAGGGGATCAACCAGACAGCATCACCGATAGACCTCCTGAGCAACCGCGAACTGACCGTTTTCAGGCTTATAGGGCAGGGCAACAAGACGCGCCAGATAGCGGAAAGGCTTCATCTCAGCGTCAAGACCGTGGAATCCTACAGGGCGCACATCAAGGACAAGCTGAAACTGGGGGACGGAACGGATCTCCTCAAGTACGCTATTCAATGGGTCCAGAGCAGTCCCTGAGGAAGGATGGCGGCATGGACCCCGGGGGTATCTCTGTCCCGGCCCGCATTTTCCCTGCATTTTGTGAAGAATTCTCCGTGAGCTTCCGTCATCCGCAGGATCCAGCCAGCCTTTGACAGTCAACGTTATGCAACTACCATAGGGTAAACCCCCATGGGTGGCATAGTAGTAGCCCTGATACTAAAAACATCTGCACCCCGATTGTAAAACCTGCTTTTATCGGGTTTTATATACTAGTTTTTTCTCATACCATCAAAAGGAGAAAAGCGGAGATCATGAGAAAGAGACTTGTCTTTGTACAGCGAGGGAAAGCGGAAGATACGAAGGCCCTCGAAGACGCCCTCAAAGGGCACGGGTGGGACCTGGAGACCATTGTTCTTTCGAAAGATGAGCCCCTGCCGAAGAGCCTCGAGAACATCGACGGTCTTCTCATCACGGGGAGCGATCTGAATGTGTACGATCAGAGCGTGGCCCCCCTGGCGGTCTACTGAGGAACATCTCGAAGAATAGGCATCTTTGATCTCAGGGAGGCGTGTCGCCGGATACGGATGACGGCCTGGTGACAGGGGGCGGCGGTCGGTTGCGGCCCGTTGTCGACCTGGGGGCGGGATGGTTTGCGTGAGAACCCGGGGTGGGACCGGGAAAATACATTACGAAGGTGGAGGATTCCGTTATGTCAGTGACAAGTGAAATACTGGAGAAGATCAAGAAGCAGGACCCCCATGAATTCGAGTTCCATCAGGCGGCGGAAGAGGTCCTGGAAAGTCTCGAGCCCACGGCAAAGAGACACCCCGAGTTCGTAAAGGCAAAGATATACGAGAGGATCGTCGAGCCAGACCGTGTTGTCATGTTCAGGGTTCCCTGGCTGGATGACAAGGGGGAGTTGCAGATCAACAGAGGGTATCGCATCCAGTACAACAATGCCATCGGTCCCTACAAGGGCGGCACGCGCTTCCACCCGTCTGTCAATCTGGGGATCCTCAAATTCCTCGGATTCGAACAGATATTCAAGAACTCCCTCACGACGCTTGCCATGGGGGGTGCCAAGGGCGGCAGCGATTTTGATCCCAAGGGCAAATCGGATAACGAGGTGATGCGTTTTTGCCATGCCCACATGCTGGAGCTCTTCAGGCACATCGGTCCTGACATCGACGTGCCTGCCGGAGACATCGGCGTGGGAGGCCGCGAGATCGGTTACATGTACGGCATGTACAAAAAGATCATGAACGATCACACGGGAGTTCTGACCGGCAAGGGCCTTTCCTTCGGCGGCAGCCTCGTGAGGCCCGAGGCGACGGGGTACGGTTGTGTCTATTTCGCCGCGGAGATGCTTGCCACGAAGGGCCTCGATTTCAAGGGCAAAACGGTTGCCATCAGCGGTTCCGGGAACGTTGCCCAGTTTGCCGTGGAGAAAGTGAACCAGCTTGGCGGAAAGGTCGTCACCCTGTGCGACTCCAGTTCCACGATCGTTGATGATGAGGGGATATCGGGCGACAAGTGCGGTTACGTGATGGACCTCAAGAATGTCCAGAGGGGCAGGATAAGCGAGTATGCCGACAAGTACGGCTGCGCCGTATGTTACATAGGTGAAAGCGTTTGGGACGTGATCAAGAACCAGGGCCTCAAGGTCGACATAGCGCTGCCGTGCGCTACCCAGAACGAGATAGACGGCAGCCATGCGGAAGCGCTCGTGAAGAACGGCTGCATCTGCGTCGCAGAAGGCTCCAATATGCCCTCGACGCCGGAGGCGGTCCGCATTTTTCAGGACAACGGCCTGCTTTTCGGTCCCGGCAAGGCGGCGAACGCCGGCGGGGTCGCGACGTCGGGCCTCGAGATGTCCCAGAACAGCATGAGGCTTTCCTGGTCACGGGAAGAGGTGGATGCCAGGTTGCTCGGCATCATGAAAAGCATCCACAGATCGTGTCTCGATGCCGCTGAGGCGTACGGCAAGAAAGGGGACTATGTCTTCGGCGCCAACGTCGCCGGTTTCCTCAAGGTCGCGAACGCCATGCTCGCCTATGGCTACGTGTGATAGAGATTTGGTCAAGGGAACGTTTTTGCGTGGAGTTTTGTCCGGAGGGAATGGGTAGATGAACAGAATAATGTTCTCCATTCTCTCCGTGCTTGACAGGGAAGGGGTCCCCCTGGGCTCCTCCGACATCGCCTCCCGTCTCGGCCGCCAGGGGACGGATCTGTCCGAGCGGACCATCAGGTACTATCTCAAGCGTCTCGACGAGGCCGGGTACACCGTGACGGACGGCAAGAAGGGCAGGAGGATAACAGCCGGTGGCCGCATGGAGCTCAAACAGGGGTACGTGTCCGACCGGGTGGGTTTCATCATAAACAGGATAAACAACCTCTCTTTCCTGTCCGATTTCGGGCCCGACAATGTGCGGGGGAAGGTGATACTCAATGTTACCCTTGTTCCTGAGGAGAAGCTCGAAGCGGCCATAGGGGTGCTGGGCATCGTGCTCAGGTCGCCTTACTCCATGAGTGACCGGGCGGTCGTCGTGAGGGCCGGCGAGCGCATCGGCACCGTCGAGGCACCCCCGGGGATGATCGCCATAGGGACCATGTGCAGCATCACACTGAACGGGATGTTCCTGAAACGCGGCATTCCCATAGCCACCAGGCTCGGGGGTCTCGTCGAGGTGGTGGATGGACGCCCCCTGCGATTCACGTCGGTGATCAGCTATGAGGGGTCTTCGGTCCCGCCCCTCGAGATACTCATGCGCAGCAGGATGAGCGACGTGCTCGGTGCCGTGGAAGAAGGATCGGGGCTCATCCTGGGGAGCTACCGGGAGATCCCGGAGAACAGCGTCTCAGACGCACGGAGCCTTCTCGATCACATGACGCCCCACGGTTTCGGGGGCATCGTGCTCTTCGGAAGCAGGGGGGAGTCCCTTCTCGGCATCTCTCCCACGGACGGTAAGGTCGGCATCGTGGTGCTCGGCGGGCTCAATGTGAACGCCGCCCTCGAGCAGGCCGGCGTCGGCAGGGGAAGCCAGGCAATGGCCACGCTCTGCGATTATCCCCTCCTGAGCTCGATAGAGGCCCTGGAAAGGGCCTATCTGCCGAGGAAGGAACAGGCTTCTGTCTTGCTCAGGTATCTTTCCCGGACCCGTGAGGGAAGCGATGATGGCTACTGGTCCGTCTTGAGGGCGCTGAAACAGATGACCTTCTGAGTCACGACATCGGCGAGGAGCCTCATATCGTCTTCCGTGGTGTCGACGACGGTGACTATGCCTTCATACCGGGCACTCTCGGGGACGAGCACGGAAAGAAGGTTGTACTTCCTGTCCACGATCCTTCTGTTGAAGGATGATCCTTCCCTGTCGGGGAAGATGGCCACGTAGAATACCCCCGTTTCGACAAGGTCCTGAAAGAAGTGAGTACCGAAGGAAAGCTCGGGCATCACGCTGCCGAGGCCCGTGCCGTGAGACAATTCCACCAGAACGGCTATGTTGTTGATCTCCGAGAACCGCACCGGGACTCCCAGAGAGGGTGTGGTGGTTCCCCACCGTCCCGGTCCGGCAAGGATCGTGGGCATTTCTTCCTGGCCGGGTATCTGCCTGTTTATCCTGCCGATGAGACGCGCGATGTCGTATTTCTCCGACAGGGTCAGGAGACTGTACCCGTCGGGGTCGACCACTATGACCCGCTTGATCCCCTGCGTTATGTTGCTTCCCATGAAGTTTCCCGATGACTGGAAAAGCGTCCTTTCGGCGGGAACCTTGCGCGGGATCCTGACCCTCTTGCCCTCACCCTTTGTCTGAAGGGGTCTGCACTGGACAAGGTTGATCTGGAAGGCGTCCCTGGCCGTGAAGTTTATGGTGAATTCGATGTCCACGGGGTACTGGTAGCTCCCCTCCAGGGTCTTGAGCATTCTCCGCATGATCGCAGGAAGGGGTGTCTCGGACATGAGCCTGTCAAAGGTCACAATCCATGACTCCTTGGCCTCGAGCCCGCGTGATCTCATAAACTCGGCCGCCTCGAGGTCCCGTATGCCGATGAGTTCCCTGTCCACTTTCATGTCACCCGTGATGATATCGGTGACGGGGATCGTTTCGAGGACGTTGGTATCGACGTTGAGGACATCGCCGTTGTGCTGGGAATATTTCTTCATATCACTCGGTCCGCTGTGAGGGCGCAGCAGCGGGAGATCAAGGGCGATGATACCGGGATAGTCGTGCTCCACGCGGTTCACTGCCCTGGTGCCAAGGCCGGCTACGAGGCGGAGCATCCCCGCCTTGGGGTCCATGTCCCTCCTCCAGACGAATGTATTGTAGGATATCCCGACACCGGCGAGATCGGGGTAGAAATAGCGGTTGTGGTAGGACCCGGAGACCCTCTGGACGAGGAGCGCCATCTGCTCGTCATTCCTGTCGAGGCCCCTCTGGAGGCGGTAGGCCAGGGCGTCCTCGTTCATGGTGCTGGCGTACACACGTCTCACATACTCGCCGAACTGTTTGTAGCGCTCCTCAGGGGTACCCTGGTTGACACAGAAGATGCTCTCATACTTGCCGGCGAAGGCGTTGCCGAAGGCGTCTTCGAGAAGGCTGCTCGACCGTATGATGATGGGCGACTGTCCGAAGTACTCGATGAGGCGCCAGAACTGTTCTTCTATCTCGTCGGGGAAGGAACCCTCGAGCATGGATTCCCTGAGGGTCTTCGCGACCTCGAAATACCCGTCCCGGGTCTTCTGTTCCATGCGCAGCTTCCACCACCCGTTCTCAACGAGATAGGTGTAAAAAACATCGGAACCTATGAAGAATGAATCGTGGGGCTCGAGGATGCGCTGCCAGTCAAGGGACGTATCGCCGGAGAGGATCTTCCTGGCGAGGAGCATGCCGACAGTCTTCCCCCCGATATAGCCTGTCCCTATGAGGCGCCCCTTGATGGCAAGAAGGTCCTCGAGCGTGAAGTATCTCTTTGCGAGGGCGAGTATCCTTTCCTCACGGCCGATCATAACCCTGCACAGCTGGTCGAGGACAGCTTCTTCCTCGTCCCTGCTCACCCTATCGTTCAGGAGATCGCCGACGCGGATGAAGAACCTGTCCCAGTGGTCAAGATTCCTCTTCGCAAGGTCTGTTCCCTTGCCCGAGATCCTTGTGAGCAGGCGGCCCGTGTCCACGCTGCTCGTCACCGGCAGGAAGCGGTCCTCGCTCTTGCGGTGGGGAAGGAACATCGTGGGCGAGTGGCGGCCGCGGACCTTGAGGGGATGCACGTAGATCTTGTCGTCGACATTGTAAACATCGATGAGCACCTGGGTCGTCTCGCGGATGCGGGCGACGGTTTTGAAGGAGTGGTTTTCCCTGAGCAGAGCGAAATAGGCTATCGTGTTGAGCTGATACAGATAGGGGCAGGCAATGGTGAAGAAGTTGCCGATCATGAGGTCCGTGGCCCACGCGGAGAGCAGGTCCGAGAGGGAATCAAAGACGTAGTGGACGTCGCGCCCCTCCGACGTGATGATGTTGTAGACCTCGGCGGTGAAGGATTCAAAGCCGCTTCGCGCATCCAGGTTGTGCACCCGCACGTTCCCGTTCGTCTCTATGACGGGTCTGTGGCGGGCGAACCGCATGTAGACCACCTTCTTCCCGTTCGTGACCGACCGCTCCGCGAAGGGCCTCGCGAAGGACAGGTAATCGTCGATGGAGTCAACCTGCCATACGACGTTGTCGCCCGTTCGCAGCCCGTCGACGATCTCGTCGATGCCCGCGATGCCCGCGCTTTCCCGTGCAAGTATTCTGGCCATGCAAGAACCCCGGCTTTAAGGCCGCCTCCCCGTAGTCCCTATTTCCCGCTCTTCGTGAAGGCGTCCCACTCCCCCCGGCCCTTCAGAACCTCCCTGAAGACCTCCAGCGCCTTGTTGACAAGCGGCATCCCGCCGTAAGGGGCAAGCTGGAAAAAGACTTCGGCGAGCTTTCTCGGATCACAGCCGACATTGAGGGCGGCGTTCACATGGAGCCTCAGTTCATCGGCCGCTCCCAGGGCGGCGAGCATGGCGCAGGCGGCCATCTGACGCTCCGGAAGGGTGAGGACCGTCCGGGAATAGAGATTACCCGTTATGAACATGGAGAGGTCGTTGGCAAGGTCCTTGTCGAACTCCTTCCAGGTGAGGTAAGGGGGGTCGAGCTTTACTCCTCCGGTCCAGAGTTTTTTCGCTGTCTCCTGGGTTCTCTTCTTTATGTCATCGTTCACTGTCTTCCTCCGCTTTTTCAAGGTTCTATCACGCATCTTTCCCCTGCGTCAAGGCCGGAAGGCCTGTATTTTCTTTCCCGGAATATGGTACTATAGGGTCGACAATCTCAGGATAGGAGGAGCTTGATGAGGCGATCATTTCTGTACGGTGTCATCGCGCTGGCGATGATGATGCTTACGGGTTGCGGCTACAACACGATACAGGAGAACGACGAGGCCGTGAAGGCGGCATGGGGTGACGTCGAGGCCTCATACCAGAGGCGCAACGACCTGGTACCGAACCTCGTGGAGACGGTGAAGGCTTACGCGAAGCACGAGAGCGAGACCCTTCAGGCCGTGACCGACGCCAGGGCCAGGGTGGGAAGCGTTCAGATATCGAAGGACATGATCGGCAATCCCCAGGCCATGGCCCAGTACCAGCAGGCGCAGTCTTCGATGGGCGGGGCCCTGTCGCGGCTCCTCCTCGTTGCCGAGAACTATCCCGATCTCAAGGCCAACCAGAATTTCCGCGACCTTCAGAACCAGCTGGAGGGCACGGAGAACAGGATAAACGTGGCCCGCACACGGTACAACAAGGCCGTGCAAACATTCAACACCTCCATCCGGGTCTTCCCGAACAATTTGACGAACATGTTCATGCTCAAGCTTCCCCAGAAGGAGCCCTTCAAGGCGGAAGCAGGGGCGGAGAAGGCGCCGAAGGTGAAGTTCTGACCTTGTGAGAGACGGCCGGGACGATGATAAAATTTCCTGCAGGCAATGACAGGCATGAAGGGCGCGGACGCGGAGGCCTCCTGCGCCGCCTTGTCATGCCCCTGGTATTCTGTTTCGTTGCCTTTTGGACCACCTGCCCGCACGCGCTGGAGGTGCCGGCCCTGAAAGGGCGCGTGAACGACTATGCCGGCATGATCTCGCCGGGTGTCCGCGTTCAGCTGGAAAAGGAGCTCGCGGATTTCGAGAGGTCGGACTCCACGCAGATCGTCATCCTCACCATCGACTCACTGGAGGGGGAGAGCCTGGAAGAGTTTTCCATCAAGGCGGCCGAGACGTGGAAGATTGGCCGGAAGGGCAAGGACAACGGTGCCATCCTCCTCGTTGTGAAGAAGGAGCGCAAGACACGCATCGAGGTGGGACGCGGTCTCGAGGGAAAGCTCACTGACCTGACGGCGGGACGCATTGTCCAGCTGGTTGTCAACCCGCAGTTCAAGAGGGGCGATTTTGACGGCGGTTTTTCCTCGGGTGTTCGCGCCATGATAGATGCCACCCGGGGGGAGTTCAAGGCCGACGCGGCAAAGACCCGGTCGGCAAAAAAGGGTAGCCCGATATCGGCGTTGCCTTTTCTCATCTTCGGTGCGATCTTTCTTCTCGTTCTGGGAAGGATTTCGCGCGTCCTGGGCGGCGGAGCGGGGCTGGTGGGTTTCTCGGCCATGGGGTTCCTGCTGGGGCTTTCTCTCGTGACCGTGGTGCTCCTCGGTGTCCTTGGTCTTGTGCTCGGCATTTTCCTTCCCTTTCTCTTCGGGGGACCCTTTCGGGGCGGGGGAGGCTTCGGTCCCGGCGGGTACTGGACGGGCGGTGGATCTTCGGGTGGAGGAGGCTTTGACATCGGCGGTGGCTTCTCGGGCGGCGGAGGGGATTTCGGCGGCGGCGGCGCGTCGGGGGACTGGTGATGAAGAAAGCCCTCAATTTCTTTACTCATGCGGAGAAGGACAGGATCCGTCAGGCGACCTCGCTTGCGGAATCGAAGACCCTTGGTGAGATAGCCGTCATGGTCGTCGATGCCTCGAGCCGGTACCACGAGGCCGAAGTGCTGGGTGCCGTCACCTTTGGGAACGTTGCCGCCTTTCTCATCGCCGAGTTCTTTCTCCACGGATCCCTCTGGTGGTATATTCCTCTCACCTTTGTCTTTTTCCCTCCCTTCTGGTTTCTGATGAAGAGAACGCCTTACCTCAAGGCGCTTTTCAGCGGCACCGGGCGACGCGAGAGGGCCGTACGGGACAAGGCCGTCAGGGCTTTCTACGAGAAAGGTCTCCACCGGACAAAGGGCAACACGGGAGTCCTGTTCTTCATCTCTCTTCTCGAGAGGAAGGTCTGGGTCCTCGCCGACAAGGGCATCCACGAGAAGATCACCCAGGCGAAGCTCAACGCCCTGGCGCGGACGGTTTCCGGCGGGATACGGCAGGGAAATGCGGCCGATGCCCTCGCCCAGGCCATAGGCGAGGCGGGCAAACTCCTCGCGGAACACTTCCCCACCGTGAAAGACGACACCAACGAACTGACCGACGAAGTGATCACGGCTGACGGAGACACGGTGTAAGGGCGTCCGCCAGGTGTTTTATGCGTCCTATATGTCCTATAGGTCCCAGTCTTATCCGTCCCATATGTCCTATTGGTCCTATGTGTTTTATAATAGGACCTATAGGAGGGATAGGACCAATGGGACATATAGGACGGATAGGACCTATAGGACATGCGGGATGATGGGACGTGTTGGGGGTTGGTTGGGGTTGGCGGGATGTTTTTAAGGAGTTGTGATGGGTGAGATGGACATTTACCTCCGGTCCACGGAGATCATAGACAGCGACAATGGTCGTATCCGGGAGACGGCGCGGAGGCTTACCACGGGGTTGACGGAGGAAGGCCCGAGGGCGCAGGCGCTCTTCTACTTCGTACGCGACGAGATCCATTATAATGTTTACATGCTTTCGACGTTCAGGGAAGATTTCAAGGCGAGCGTGACTCTGGAGAGGGGCAAAGGCTATTGCGTCCAGAAAGCTGTCCTTCTTGCCGCTCTCGCCCGTGCCGCGGGTATTCCATCCCGGCTTGCCTTCGCGAGGATCGTGAACCACAAGATGCCCGCTGAGCTGAAGGCCCAGACGGGGATAAAGGAATTTCCCAGTCACGGGTACACCCAGCTTTTTGTGAAGGGGAGATGGATGAGCGTTACCCCCGCGTTCGACAGGGCTTTGTGCGAAAGGATTGGCGTATCCTCCTGCGATTTCGACGGGGAGCACGATGCCGTCCTCGCCCCCGTGGACCTTGCCGGCAACCCTTACGTGGAATACGTCGAGAAGTACGAGCCTCATGCCGACCTTCCCTTTGAGTGGCTTCACGGCAAGATCTTTCCCATCTGGGGCAGGAAACGCCCCTGGGCCGAAGCTGATGCCTCAAGGGGCCACGTCATGCCATTGTCGGGATACCGGTTCCCGTGATGGAGGTTCGCATGAAACCGAAGAGCGGTTACTGCATCGGTTGCACCAACAAGCACGGCTGCAAGTCGAGGACACCTCCCTGCATCGACGAAATGACGTCCCACAACGTGAGTTCCGTGTCGGGGAAGAAGTACCTCATCGATCACCACAGGGTGGATCTCTGCAAGGATTGCCCCTTTCTGCGTTCCTGCTGGACAATGGAAGAATTCAAACGAAGGACGGCTTGAGACCTGTGTTTCACTTCTCCAGCACTTCCCGGATCTTGCGGGAGAGAAGGGCCATGTTGTAAGGTTTCTGGATAAAGCCGGCGCATCCTTTTTCCATGATCATCCGGGCCTCGCTGTCCATGCTGTAGCCGCTCGAAAGGATGACCTTTACCGAGGAGTTGAGTTCCCTGATGCGGTCGAAGGTCTCGCTGCCGGACATGCCGGGCATGACCATGTCAAGTATCACGAGGTCGACAGATCCCCCGCCATCTTTGAAAAAGAAGACCGCTTCCGATCCGCCGTTCATGGCGTGCACGGTGTATCCAAGAGACTGAAGCATCCTTGCGGTCACCCTGAGGACCGTCGATTCGTCATCGACGAGGAGGATCGTCTCGGAACCCTTCAGGGTCTTCGCCGCCGGCTGCCTTTCCCGGATGACCTTCTTTCCCGATGCCGGAAAATACAGGATGAACATGGTTCCCCGGCCAGGCGTGCTTTCTACCTCCACGAGACCCTTGTGTCCTTTCATGATCCCGTACACCATCGCGAGGCCGAGGCCCGTTCCCCTGCCCATCTCCTTCGTGGTGAAGAAGGGGTCGAATATGCGTTTCATCGTTTCTTCTTCGATGCCCGTTCCCGTGTCTGCAACGGTGACGCGCACATACTCCCCGGGAGGGATGTCGCGGGGGGCCGCGAAGTTTGGGTCGATGACCACATTCGAGGTCGTCAGGCGGATCTCTCCCCCCGCGGGCATCGCGTGCCACGCGTTAAGGTAGAGATTGAGCAGGACCTGTTCTATCTGGCCCCGGTCAACTTCCACGACCCTGAGGCGCTTCTCGTATTTCTCCCGGATCGTCAGCTCTTTCCTTGTCCTGTGGAACATGGCGGAGGTTTCCCGGACGATCTCGTTCATGTCGGCGGGCCGTATCTCGTACCCCCCTGCCCGGGCAAAACCCAGAAGCTGACGGGTCAGGTTCGACGCGCTCCTGACCTGTTCCTCGATGGACTTAAGGCGCTCGTAGTCGGGATGGCCGGTATCTTCCATCTTTTCCGAGAGCATCAGCGAGGCGTCTCCCTGTATTCCCATGAGGATGTTATTGAAATCGTGTGCAATGCCGCCCGCCAGAGTGCCGATAGCCTCAAGCTTCCTCGCTTGAAGAAGCTGTGATTCAAGCTGTTTGCGGTCGGTGATGTCCTGTATGATCCCGAAGACCACGTTCCTGTCGCTGTCGTACTCCGCCACGGAGTGTATATCCACCACCTCTCCCGTGTCGGGACGCCGTATCTCGAACTCCAGGTCATAAGGGCGGCCCTCACTGATGAGAGCGCTCAGGGCCTCGTTAAGTGTCTGTCGGTACCGGGGAAGGGGTATTTCCTTCATAGTCGGGATCGTCAATGCTCCATCCCCGACGCCGAAGATCCTGCGGGCTCCCGGGGACATGAAGACATTCTTTGTTTCCATGTCGAACTCCCAGTTCCCGGAGCGGGATATGATCTCCGCACGGGACAGACGGTCCCTGCTGATGGCAAGCTGTTCCTCCACCGATTTGCGCGCCGTGATCTCCGTGATCATGGCGCACATGCCGCTCACGGAACCATCCTGATCACGCAGGGGGAACTTGATGGAGATGAAGAACCGTTTTCCCAGATCGTCCTCCAGGACCTCCTCCTTTTCCATCACCGATCCTGATTCCATGACCTCCAGGTCATTTCGGCGGAAGACAATCCCCGTCGGTCCGGGAAAGAGTTCCTCGTCCGTTCTGCCGATGGTGTTCTCCCGGCTGATACCGGTCACTTCCTGCCACTTGCGGTTCACCATCTCGTAGCGTCCGTCACGGTCCTTAACACAGATGAGGGTCCCGCTGTTCTCGATCATGTCGGAAAGGAGGGCGCGGCTTTTTCGCAGCTCCTCCTCGGCGAGCTTGCGCTCCGTGATGTCCCGGACGATCCCTGCCACACCGGCGACCGTGCCCTTGACAAGGAAAGGGAATTTGTAGGTCTCGTAGAACCTTCCCCCGACGGCCTCGGTGGTGATCACCGTCCTTTTTTCGGTGATGGCCAGCCGATCGCTCTGCTGGCAGGCGACTGCGGCTTCGGCCGGCATGAGATCGTAGTCGTTCCTGCCCACGATCTCGGCCTCGGTGCGCCCGAAGAACTGCGCGTTTGCCGCGTTGACAAGCTGGTAGTTGAGGTCGAGGTCTTTGAGGAAGAAGAAATCCGGCCCCGCGTCGACGAGAAGGTGCAACTGCTCCAGGGAAGACCCCAAACCCTCCACGACGCTCCTGTAATGGGCTTCGGACTCTTCCAGTTCCCGGATCCTGTTCTTCAGGAGAGAGATCTCCCGGGTCAATTCCTGCATCGCTTTCAACGTGTTCGTGCTCTCCCCAAGACAATCATAATAGAATCAGACGGGTATATCAATATCGAATCCAGGCCCGTGACCCAAGGGGTGCCATTCCGGGCTTGTGGGTCTCCACATATTTTATCGCATCCCGGATCAGGGGTTTAGGCTGGTCTCAGTCGTGGATGAAAGATACCTCGCGATACAGGGACTCTATCGCCGCGGCGTCGAGACGATCGAAGTCGCGCTCCGCGGGAGTGACGATGATGCCCGCCATTTCCATGACGGCGGGGCTGACAAGGAGCCTTGCGTCATCATCTCTGTAGAAGGCAGCCGGGCGGTGGGCACGCCGGGGGAAGACGAGGAGGCGCCATGTTCTTCCGTCAAAAGAGGCGGTCGCGTTCATCATGGGTTCTCCGGCGGACCCGCCCGGGGGCGTCGACACATCTGCAAGATCATGCACATAATCCCTAAAGGCGGCTGCCAGGCGGGGCACATCATCTCCTTCGATGAGGATGACCTCGCGTCCGAGGCCGGCCAACCCCCGCACGGATACATCGGTGACCCTGGTCCGGGAAACGGTTGGCGTGAAGCCTTTCCTCCCGTCGATTTCCTTCTCGACGGGCATCTGTCCCGAAGGCACCGCCTGAAAATGAAGGTGGTCGGGGGCGGAGGCACCACAGCGCGGCCCGTTGTAGAGGATCGTGAAGCCAGGCCCGAAGTCCGCAGCCATGCGCAGGAAGATTTCCATGTGGGCGGCCACGGCCTGGGGGATATGCCTCATGTGCGCGATGGTCAGGTGAAAGGGTACAACAGGCCGCGGGTTCCCGAGGATCAGGAACTCGTGCCGGTAGAGGATACACTTCTGCTCGACGGGCAGGTTGGCAATGCAGAGGAAGCAGGGCCTCTGACTGATCTTTTCGGGGCTTACGGCGGCTGTCGTGTTGACAGCCCTGCCGGGATTAAAGAGGAGGCGGACCGAGAACCCGTTACACACTATGTCCCGGTACCGTGTCCCGCGAAGCGAATCGTAGGCCAGCCTGAGCTCCGGCCAGCTTTTCTGCTGTTCAGAGAGGAAGTTCCGGCTCAATTCCTCCAGAGAGGGTGTGTCTTCCTCCCCATCAAAGGTCGCATAGGTCCGGTCCCTCAACTCTTCCGCCACTTACAGGGACTCCTCTGCCAGTCTCTGCCGTTCGATGATCTCCGCGGTGCGGAGGGAGTCCTTGAACGCGTCATTCCTGTTCGCCGCTTCCAGGGAAAGACCAGCATCGGTATTGCCCTGCCAGCGGCGGCACAGGTAGAGGCTTTCATAGATCCTTCCGATCCGGTATTCCCGGGATATCCTCAACGCGGCGGCGTAGTCCTCCCCGTAACTCACGTTGAGAAAACCTGTCCGGCGAATGGCCGTTGTGGAAAAGGCCCGCGGCGCGCCGAGGCCGTTGACCCTGAGGGCATTGTTGTGCCCGTTGTCACCGGTCCATTCCCGATGGTCGATGAGGCCCGGAGGTATCTGCTCCAGTCGTTCGTTGACGATGGTATAGGAGCCGACAACCATCGCGTAGTTCCCGTCGCGTATCGTATCCACGATGGTCTCGAGAACGAGGTGGTTCTCGTAGAGGTCGTCGGAATCGAGCTGGACGGCATAACGCCCGCAGGCCTCGTCCGTAATGGCCATATTCCAGCATCCCCCGATGCCGAGATCCTTCCGGGCGGGGATGATGTGCCGTATGGCCGGGTTCCTGGCTGCGAAGTCGGCAACGACCTCCGTGGTTCCGTCCGTTGAATGATTGTCGACGACGATGATGTTGAAGGTGAAGTCCGTCTCCTGCGAGAGGGCGCTTTGCAGGGCATCGGCTATGGTCTTTCTGCGGTTCTTCACGGGGATGATCACGGAGGTCCGGACGGGAAAAGGTTCTGCCGGTTCTTCCATGAGTTTCAGTTTCTCCGGGGGTACGTAGGCGTGGATCCTTCGGAGGTGATCGGTGAAGACCATCTCCATTTCTTTTTGGAGAGGTTGGTTGCGGGGGTTGACGTAGGCGAAGTGCACCTCGCCCCGGGGAGTGTCGCCGTGGCTCACGACACTGTAGAGCGGTTCCGCGACATGATGTATCCCGTGATCTATGGACATCTTCAACCGGACGTCGTACAGGGCGGCATGGCGCAGGGGCGGTGTGCGCCCGTACCTTTGAAGCGCCTTGCGGATGATCGAGGTGTCAAGAAGGGCGAGGGCGCCGAAGTTGAAATCGTCCCGAACGCTGCCGGGTTGGTAGTCGATGAGGGGATGGAGAGTTTTCCCCTTTCCCGTGTCGTCGTAGAAGTCGGAATAGACGGTGCCAGCCCCGGTGGACCGGGCGGCGCGGATGAGTCTCTCCAGCGTCGCCGTGCCGGCCAGCACGGGGATGGCCTGCGGGATGAACAGAAGGTATTCCGTTGCAGTTTTTGCGAGAATGGTTTCGAAGGTCTCCCGGGAGGCAAAGGGACCGGTGCTGATGACCGTGCATCGGGGAAGAATGTCCGGTATGGGCTGCCGGGCCACGATCAACACCTCTTCGATGAGGTCGGACGCGGCCAGGTTCCTCAGCGCCGGCAGGAACACGGGTCCCGCGCCAAAGGTACAGACAGCGGTTACTGGTCTCATGAGTGCCATATCCTACCACGGAAAGAGAGGTAAAGAAAGCAGGAAAGGGGGGGAGGAATCGGAAGCGGGGGATAGGGACCAGGGGTCGGGAGACAGGGATCGGGGCGGGAAGAGGGACGGATAGGACCTACAGGAAAATAGGACCAATAGGACATATAAGACCAATAGGACAGATAGGACCTACAGGACGTGTTGAAATGCAATAGCCGCCCACAGCCGTCGATCGATTCGTCCTATAGGTCCTAAGCGTCCTATATGTCCAATATGTCCAATAGGTCCTATAACTCCTATTGGTCCTATCTGTCAGCCCAGCGCCACTGTGCATTCCGTTATGAGGTGGCGCAGGTTGGACAGGGAGGGAACGTGGGAAGCTGCCATCGAGAGATTGCTGAGGCCCGCCGGGATATGGCCGAGAAAGCTTGTGAGGCCCCTGGTCCGTCCCAGGAATCCGTATGCCCCCAGAGCCTGCATGAGACGTTGCACAGACGCCGACCAGAACGATCTCCGGAATGTGTCCCAGTCGAGTTCCTGGGGTGACAGGACGTAGTAGAACGACAGGAGTTCCTCCCTTTCCCCGGGAGTGAGGAAGACATAGGGGTCACACAGGAGGGAACCCAGGTCGTAGAAGGGGTTCCCGAAGCGCATACCCTGGAAATCGATGAAGTACGGCTCCGAACCGGGGACCATGACGTTCTGGGACTGGAGGTCGCGGTGAACGAGACAACGCTGCGGGGAACAAAGGTCGTCGGTCAGGCGGGAGAGTTCCGACATGAGCCGTGATTCGAAGGCGGTGTCGAGGACCATATCGCAATGGTTCCTGACGAAATTCTCGAGGAAGTAGTCCTGCTCGAAGCGATAGAGTTCGGGTCCGAAGCCCTCCATGAGCTTCACTCTCTCTGAGGGGAAATCCTTTTCCGATATGGCGTGGAGCCTTCTTGCCGCCGTCAGGGTCTTCTGGTACAGGA